>CAISSD010000230.1 GCA_903887975.1 uncultured Legionellaceae bacterium
ATTTTCGGGGTCTTTGGTTGAGACAAAAATATTGCCCGGATGCATGTCGGCATGAAAAAAACAATCGCGAAACACTTGGGTGAAAAAAAGCTCAATGCCGCGCTCGGCGAGTTTTTTGAGGTTTACACCATGATGCTTGAGTGCTTCAATATCCGACACTGGAATACCATAAATACGCTCCATCACCAAAACATCATGGCGCACATAATCCCAATATATTTGGGGGATATAGAGTAGTGGTGAGTGACTAAAATTACGTTTGAGTTGCGCCCCATTGGCTGCTTCTCGCTCCAAGTCCAGTTCTTCACGCAGGTTTCGCTCAAATTCTTTCACAACATCCAACGCTTTAAATTGACGCGCTCGAGGCCACAAGCGTTGCAACCATTTGGCCATGGTTTTAAGCATGCTGATGTCTTGTTGAATGCGTTTTTGAATGTTGGGTCTTAAGACCTTAACCACCACGGACTCACCACTCAAGAGTTTGGCGGCATGCACTTGCGCCATCGAGGCTGAAGCCAATGGCTCTGAATCAAATTCAGCGAAAAGCGCGTAGGCAGAGCGGCCAAAAGCCGCCTCAATACTGGCTAAAACGTTTTCCACCGGAAATGGCGGCACTTTGTCTTGAAGTTTGGAGAGTTCCAGCGCGACCTCGGGATCCAGAATATCCGGTCGTGTTGAGAGTGCCTGACCAAACTTAACATAAATGGGCCCTAATTCTTCCAGAGTTTGTCGCAGCGCCACGCCTGGGGTGATGGGGGTTTTTCGAAACCAATGCCAAGGGTTTAAATACACCACAAATTTAAATGGCGCAAATATTGGCAATGACACCACGAATTGATCGATGCCATTTTTAGCCAAAATCCACTGAATGTGAATCAGGCGAAACAATTGTTTGATGGATTTCATGATGAGGCCTTTTTGAGTTTGAGCCAGGCTCTAAAACGCGCCACATCAAGACTTAACGCATCAACATCGTTGAAAAAATCATGAAGCTCTTCTTTTGAGGGAAACAAACGGGCTTCTTCATGAACATATTCACGAAGCGTTTCTTGCATGGATTGCCCAAATTGTTGTTGCCAGTTGTAGGTTCGGCGCACAAAATTGCCAACATGATGCGCCACAACATCACCTGTGAATAAAGCCAGATGCCCTTCCCAATCGAGATCCAAATGATCAATTATATTTTTAAGTTTTAGCCCTAGTTCCAGATTGCCGGTGATCTTAACGCCATCATTAAAAAGCGAGCGCACTTTGGAGGAGGGTAAAAAGCTCAAACGAATCAACCCCATGGGGCTACTTTGAATGATGGTATCAGTGGGTTTAAAGTATTGGGCCTTCAGTTTGATTTGGCCTGATTCAAACAGCATATAAAAATTTGCATTGAGGGGTTTGATGATGATTTGAACCGATTGGCCTTCTAATTCTTTGATGCGAGAAATAGACTCACTGTCCAACGACAATGCATGGTTGATGGCTTTTTCCAATGCTTTTAGTGATAAATCTTTAATCATGCCATCCTCAATATTTGTACCCAACGTGAAGTGCAACAATGCCACCGGTTAAATTTTGATGCCGTACATCTTCAAAGCCTGCTTGCATCATCATCTCGCACAGTGTTTCTTGATTCGGGTGCATGCGAATGGATTCGGCCAAGTATTGGTAACTATCCGCATCTTGTGCCACCCATTGGCCTATTTTAGGCAGGATATGAAAAGAATACCAGTCGTATAATGATTCAAGCCCAACAACATTGGGTTTGGAAAATTCCAACACCATGAGTTTGCCACCCGGTTTGCAGGTGCGATAGATGGATGCCAGGGCGGCATTTTTATCTGTTACATTTCGAAGCCCAAAGGCCATGGTGATGCAATCAAATTCATTGGATGCAAAGGGCAGACTTTCGGCGTTGGCCTGAATGTATTCAATATTTTGATAAAACCCTTCATCCAACAAGCGATTGCGCGCCACCGAAAGCATGGAGGCATTGATATCAGCCAGCAACACGCACCCTGTATTGCCTACTTTTTGGCTTAAAACTTTGGTCAAATCGCCACTGCCTCCGGCCAAATCCAACACCACCTGGCCGGTTCGAACCCCGCTTTGAGCCAAAGTCCATTGCTTCCAAAGACGATGAATGCCAAAAGACATCAAATCATTCATGATGTCGTAATTTTTGGCCACCGAGTGAAACACGGCATCGACTTTATTTTGTTTTTCATCCCAGGCAACGGATTGAAAGCCAAAATGGGTGGTTTTGTCATCAGGAGTCATGAACGCCGTCATTTTAGAAAAAATATTGATTCATTTTAACCAAAATGACGGGATTAAGGAAGGTTGCCAAGCACATCAGTACCAATGATGGAAATAAAACTTGGATTTTCCCAAATGCTGTCGTTGTCTTGGGAGCAAGAGCTTTTGCCAAAGGGATTGTCGTTGAAGGCGCAAATCCAAATGTTGCTGCCATCCGGTTGAGTGCCGCCAGAATTTGGAATGTAGAGATTTTTGGGGAATACTGAAGGAATAAAGGGAGAGGCAATTTCGCTATGAGGCGATACTTGAAAATTAAATCCGTTGGCGCAATTGCTTTCACTACTGGTGTCTATAATGCCATTGTTGTTGACATTATAAATACAGGTTTCATCTTGATAAATACGTGTGCCGCCTGTTATTTTCTGACCATTGGTGTAATAACCAAAACCAAAACCACCGTAGAAAAAAGGCAGATTATCAGTTTTGCAATCATTTTGGCCATTTTCAAGTTTGGACACGGTACAATAGGCATAGTTGCCATCATCTGCGGCAGTGACATATAAAAACCCGTTGAAAATATAAGAAAGAACGGTGACATTTTGTTGCGTATCGTTATTTAGACCATAAGACTTGCATTGAGCGCCCGTACTACAAGTCGCGCCGCCACTGGTGCCACCACTTGTTTTTTTGCCATTACCAAACGTTCCATCAGGACAGACAGGACAAACCACAACATAACCCGAGTTGTCATCACCATTCACCACAAACGCATAAGCATTGTCGTTGTCAAAGCTCACCGAGGTGGGCTCGGTAAAATCAGTATCGTTCAAAGGATAAGCCGCCCCCAAAGTGCCATCAGCGTAAACCTGATATTGATAAATACTCTCGTGGGTACCGGATTGAAGGCCGGCATAGCCCCAAACTTGGGTGCCTCCTGTTGGAATATAAAAGTTAAACGTAGGCGTGATGATGCCACCACCTTCGTCTTTGGTACAGGAGACATCATCAATATTCCCATTGGGTTTAAGCGGGCACACAACCATTTTGGTATTGTTAAACCCCCCTTGGTCATCAAAGCCTTGGGGGACAAAAATATAGCCGGGAACGGCATTGATGAGGAATGATTCGCTTAAAGTATTGGTGTTGCCGCCAAAAATTTTGACATTGCCTTGGACGGCACCCACAAGTCCATCAAAATTGGCGGTCAATTTTATCGTGCATTCAGCGCCTGCTGCCAAATTGGTATTACAACCATTTTTCGACACACTCAGATAACTACTGAGTGATGCTGGGATTTGAGCGCTTAATGGCAAGGCAGGATTGCTGTTGTCGGTGTTTTTAATCAAAATACTCACGCTGGAGCTTGTGGTGGGGGTGATGATGTAGCTGTAAGGCGAGCTGTTGTCGTTTTTGATGGTGACTTCGGGGTAAACCGTGACGGCAACATCAATGGATAAAGGATCACTGTTTGAAGCGCTTATCGTGATGGTTCCATTTGTGGGACTTGCCGGGGGATAATTGCTGTTAAGTTTGACATTATAACAACAACTGCTGTTTCCATCGAGTGTTGTGCCACATGGTGTATCAGAACAGCTGCTATTGATATTCAAATAACTCGATGTGGTTGTAACACCCAAATTAAGAATTGGCTCGGTCCCGGTATTGGTGACGGTAATGGTTTGATTGTCGGCATTGGGTTGTGCCATGGCAAGGCTTAAAGGATTAACACTAAAAGTCCCTGTCAGATTAATTGAAACCGGCACGGTGACGGTGTTGGTATTGGCACCATAAATATTGAGCGAATAAGTGGTGTCTACAGTCGGGGTGATGATGAGCGTTAAAGTAATGGTACAAATACCACTGGGGGCCACAGAACTGCAATTGCTATAACTTGCCGTGACCGAGGAGCTAAGCCCGGCTGCAAATAAAAAAGCAGTGATGTTTGTTGCATTGTCGGG
>CAISSD010000231.1 GCA_903887975.1 uncultured Legionellaceae bacterium
CTCCAAACTACATTTACGCGCCTCCTCACCACGAACGGATCGAAGTAAATCTAAAAAAATACTGTTCTTTCCAGATATTTTATCCGAAGGATATAGGGTACTCAGGGCGAACGGATTAAGTAAAAATGGCTAAAGTCGAGAAACCCATAAACCGTTTCAATAATTTAAAAATCCCTCTTAAAGCTCGGGTGTAAAGCAAATCCCCCTGCCTCATGAATTCGCAATAATTGGTTATACTTCGCCATGCGATCAGTTCGACACAACGATCCCGTCTTAATTTGCCCACTATTGGTCGCCACAGCCAAATCCGCAATAAACGTATCCTCCGTTTCTCCCGAGCGATGCGATATCACACATCGATAGCGATTTTCTTGTGCTTTATGAATGGTTTCAAGCGTTTCTGTTAACGTACCAATTTGATTGGGCTTGATTAAGACCGCATTGGCAATTCCCTCATCAATACCCTTTTGCAACAATTGTGGATTGGTCACAAACAAATCATCACCCACCAACTGCACACGATGTCCCAATTGTGTGGTGAGATTTTTCCAGCCCACCCAATCTTGCTCATCCAAACCATCCTCAATACTCACAATGGGATAATCATTCAAAAGCTTTTCATAATAAGTAATTAACGCGTCACTACTTAATAATTGTTGCGCCGCACCCAAATTATAAAAACCATCATGATAAAGCTCAGACGCTGCAACATCCAGTGCAAAAACCACATCACTTTTCAATTTGAATCCCGCAGCTTCAACCGCCATACTCAATAAATCCAACGCTTCTTCATTGAAAGCCAAATTGGGTGCAAAACCACCTTCATCACCCACGGCGGTGCTAAAGCCCCGCTTTTTAAGAACAGCTTTCAACGCATGAAATGTCTCAACCCCCATTTGTATGGCTTCTGAAAAACTTCCAGCACCAATGGGAATAATCATAAATTCTTGAACATCAACCGTATTATCAGCATGCGCACCACCGTTTAAAACATTCATCATGGGCATGGGCATACTCATGGTTTGGCCTTGATTCAGCGCTTGGTATAAAGGCATATTCAAGGCATGTGCACGCGCACGTGCGCATGCCAACGACACCGCCAATAAGGCATTCGCGCCCATTCGAGACTTATTTTCTGTGCCATCCAAGGCACAAAGCAGGTGATCCAATTGTGCTTGATCGTCAATGGCTTCATTTTGCAACGCATTATGAATATCAACATTAATGTGTTGCACTGCTTTTAAAACGCCTTTTCCACCAAAAGCCGCCCCACCGTCACGTAATTCAAACGCTTCATGATGACCCGTCGATGCTCCTGATGGAACACTGGCGCGACCCATACTGCCATTTGTTAAAAAAACTTCAGCCTCAACCGTTGGATTTCCACGTGAATCAATAATTTGACGCCCAATAACTTTATTAATATGCATAAAAAACACTCAACCCAATAAGATATGTAATAACGTGTAAGAAACAATGGTCAGCATCGACGCCGCTGGTAGTGTTAAAATCCACGAGGTAAAAATATTTCGAATCACAATCAAATTAAGCGCACCAATACCTCGGGCCAAACCAACACCCAAAACCGCACCCACCAAAGTTTGTGTTGCAGAAACAGGGATACCAAGACTTGTGGCAAACACCACCGTTGAAGCTGCAGATAACGTTGCTGCAAATGCGCGACTTGGGGTTAATGCGGTAATAGAACTGCCCACGGTTTCTATAACCTTTCGGCCATACATCAATAAGCCACTCACCACCCCAACACATCCCAATAAAATAATCCAATAAGGATAGCCACTAATGGTCAAAGGTTTATCCGCATGCATCACCAAACTATAAACCACGCTCAGCGGTCCAACCGCCAATGCAACATCGTTGGAGCCATGAGCAAACACCATGGCACAAGCGGTCATGCCCATCAAAACACCAAAATATCGCTCAATTTGAACAAATGAGTCTCTTCTTCGCATCGGATGTTTTTCCGGGATACGTCGGATGACACTCATCCCAATTAATGCAATCAAAATGCAAGTGACCACCGTGACCACCACATTTTGTTTGGTATTGAGCACAATCCCAAAATGATGCAGGCCTTTAAATACCGTAATGAACGACAAAATAGCGCCCACCAACAACAAATAAATAGGAACATACATTTTTGCTTTAACCAAAGGATGATTTTGTACAAAAATGGCTTGTTGAATGGTGTAGAATAAAGCATAGGCAATAATGCCAGCAATCAGTGGTGAAGTCACCCAACCAATGGCAATGTGCGCAACAGGCGTCCATTGAATGGCGTCCACGCCCAAAACAACAGCCCCAAAACCCACCATGGAACCGACCAAAGCATTGGTAATGGATACCGGAAAACCAAAATAACTGGCGAGGTTCATCCAAATGGTACAGGCCAATAAGACCGACAACATCCCCTCAATCAACACATGTGGCGTGGCCATCAAAACACTGGTATTGATAATGCCATCACGCATGGTTTCTGTAACACCCGTGCCCCCTAAAAAAGCACCAGCAAACTCAAACACAATGGCAATGAGCATGGCCTGTTGGGTGGTGAGCGCCTTAGAGCCCATGGTCGTACTCATGACATTGGCAAGATCATTGGCACCAACGCCCCATGTCATCAAAAAACACAGCAGCAAAGCCATGCAAAGGTATATCGTTGTATGATCCATAGAGTTTAAACTTATCGCGCAATTAGAATTTGTAATCGACCGCCCACAGTCTGGGCATGATCGGCCAAGTCTCCAATCCATTGGACCAGCTTATACAGAAAAACAACATCTATGGCTGGTAACTTCTGCTCTAGGGTAAAAATACGATCCCTTATTTCAGCAAGTTTTTCGTCGCTATCATGTTCGATTTTGTCAAGAGTTACAATCATCTCTTCAACTATTTTAACTTCTCGACCACGAAAACCTGTTTCTAAAAGCTCATCCAACTCGTTAATGGCTTTACAGGCTTGATTGGCAGCATCCAAACATACCGTTAAAAAAGGCATGAATACATCTGCAATAATGTCTGGGATCAACATTTTTCGACCCACAATCAGGGTCGCAATATCTTGTGCTTTATTGGCAATTCTATCCTGTGCACTGAGCAATTCCAATAAATCCGTTCTGGCAACGGGTAAAAATAAACCGGTGGGTAGGTGTAA
>CAISSD010000232.1 GCA_903887975.1 uncultured Legionellaceae bacterium
ATGCCTTGGCGAGTCATCGCTCCGTTGGCCAATCTGTTGATTATGGACAACATGGCTTGGATGTTTTGGATTTGGCGGAATTTGATTTTTCCGGGGTGGATGTTGCTCTATTTTCTGCCGGAGCGGAAGTTTCACGAGAACATGTTTCACGAGCCGTAGAAGCGGGTTGTGTTGTCATTGACAATACATCTTGCTTTAGATATGACGAAGATGTTCCTTTGGTGGTACCAGAAGTCAATCCTGAGCGGATTGCTGATTATGTGCAACGCGGTATTATTGCCAATCCCAATTGTTCAACCATTCAGATGGTGGTGGCGCTCAAACCATTGCAAGACGCGGTGGGTATTGCACGCATCCAAGTTGCAACGTATCAGGCTGTTTCAGGTAGTGGACAAAAAGCGGTGACCGAGCTTATCGAACAAATGGGGTATTTACTGAATGGTCGTCCTGTGAAGCCTAAAGTTTATCCACAGCAAATTGCATTTAATGTTTTGCCGCATATCGATGTGTTTCAAGATAATGGCTACACCCGAGAAGAAATGAAAATGGTTTGGGAAACGAAAAAAATTTTTGAAGATAACACCATTTCAGTTAACCCAACTGCCGTTCGTGTCCCGGTGTTGTTTGGGCACTCCGAAGCCATTCATGTAACGCTTAGAAAACCATTGACCGCAAAAGATGCGCGTTTGTTACTCAAAAAAGCACCGGGGGTGCGCGTGATGGACGACATCAAACGTGGCAAATACCCAACGCCTGTGAACGATGCTGTGGGTCAAGATGATGTTTGTGTTGGACGTATTCGTCAGGATTTGGATGATCCCAAAGGCTTGAATTTGTGGGTGGTGGCGGATAATGTGCGCAAAGGTGCAGCAACCAATGCGGTGCAAATTGCAGAAATTTTGTATCGTGATTATTTTTAAGCAAGCTAAATAAGCGTTTATGTGCTAATTTTAAATATATTGACAAAATCATGGTGTGATGATGAACGATAGAACGAAGACCGAGCCGCCTTCAATTTTATCACAAGATACCAATTTCATGAAATTCGAGCAGTTGGAATTGGTTCAAATCCAAGAGCGAAAATTTGGTAAGGTGAATCAACGTGATCATGAAGAGCGGATGCAAGTTGCTGCTGAAGAAGGTCTTCAAAATGACATCATGCAGCATCCCTATTTAAATACCCAAGCCAATGATGGTATTGATCCAGACGTAAATCCAGCGCCACCGCTTAATACCGAAGCCAGGCGAGAATACGACAAACAACTGCAATTACAAAATGAATTGAAAAAACAACTCAATCCCAATTATGCAGCATCATTCAATCCCAAGCCAATTATGGGAGGATAATCGATGACCATTGCCAATGACATTATTAGTCGGCGCATTCCTGATTTTGATCATTACATTCGAGAGGGTGAAACGCTGGATGATATTGATGAATATGGTTTTACACCTTTAATTGAAACTGCCATCACGCGCCAGCCTGAGATTGCAAAATTATTGATTGCCAGAAACGTTGAGATTGATAAACCCGATGTCACCGGACGAACGGCACTTCATTGGGCAGTGGATCATCAAGAAATAGAATTGTGTGAATTGTTATTAAAAGCTGGTGCTAATCCCAATGCGTACACTCGAGCGGGGCTTTCCGTGTTGGTTTATCCGCTATTGCGTCGCCAAGAGGCATTAAAAAAATTGCTGTATCGATATGGTGCGCGTTCTGAATTTGCTTTGGATTTTATTTATGCCAAGTTGATGGGACATCGTTTTGAGCTCGCCGGATATGTGGACATTGTCAATGCAAAAGGCGAATTTACGGAGCTTAATTATGAAGGGTTTATTCTTGAGTTTACGGTTGCTTTAATGAGTGATGCGCTGCGTCGTTTCACCCGAAGTTACTCCACAAGAGCGTTTCGTGATTATTTCCCAAAATTACAGATGATCCAAGAAGCATTTTTGGTGGCAGATGAATTATTAAGATTACAAAGAAAACCAAATTTTGCCGCTGTGGATGAGCAAAAGTTACAACAATTGATGCAAACGCCACTTTTGATACTGCCTGCTGCAAGCCAAGGGCATGCCATGGGTTTTGTTCGATACAAAGAATGGTGGGCTAAAATTGATCGTGGAGAAAATGCACAACAGGAGGGGAGTGTTAATATTTATCGTATGACACACCCAAAAGCATTTAATGTGGGATTTTTAAAAGCATTTTTATATCAAAAACAACCAAGAGCTTATTTTCATCAAGTGGTTCATCAACAATTGGGGTTGGTTCCGGTGGCCAGTCTTCCCATTAGTCCACAAATTACGGGGAATTGTTCCTGGGCCAACATGCAAGCCATCGTTCCTGCAGCTTATTTTTTGCTGAGTGATGATTGTACCAATCCCTCCCATCAATTAGAGGCCATGAATGTTTTTGAACAATGGATAAGCTGGGATCAAGATAGGGCGTTGGATGATGGTATTGCGCGATTTAATCATTTAAATCCTGCCAGAAAAGCAAGTATGGCCGCAATTTTTGCTGATGTTTTGTTTCAGGCCAGTGATGCATCAAATCCACATCATTTAAAACGCGCTGAAAAAATTCTAAAAATTTTGACACTACCGGATTATTATTATGTGTTAAAAAGTTATTTGGAC
>CAISSD010000233.1 GCA_903887975.1 uncultured Legionellaceae bacterium
ATCTAAAAAAATACTGTTCTTTCCAGATATTTTATCCGAAGGATATAGGGTACTCAGGGCGAACGGATTAAGGAAAAATGGCTAAAGTCGAGAGAAGAACTTTTTGAAAAGGGATTGGATGGTCTTGGGCCCCCTGGGTCAGGACAGGTCGTTAATACATGTTTTTTAATGATTTCCAGGGTTTCGGCTTGCACCATCATACCCTTGATAAAATATTACTCTCTCTCAGCACCAGCATGGATGCCCGCCTAACGCGTGCAAGACATTAACCGGACAGTAGTGCGCCTTCGCGCTTGGGATGACATGGGGTTTTACATATTATTTAAAAAGATCAAGATCCTAACAAGCCTCCTGACTTCGCTCAAACACACACAAAACCACATGCAAATCTTGTCCTTGATGTTGGCGGCCCGCTACCTTTTGTTCACTTTTCAAATTAAATCCAAATTGCTTTGCCAGTGAAACAACATACTCTGGATGATGACAAAATCGTGCCGTTTCCTGAATCGACCAATCCTCACATTCACTGATTTCAAAAGTACAGATAAAATAACCTTTTGGCTGAATTCTTTGGGATAAAATTTCCATTAATGGTGCTAAATCGCCTACATAAGGCAATACATCCGCTGCTACCACCAAATCATAATGCTGTGCATTTTGTTTTAACCAAGCCACGGCTTCCGCTTCAAACAATTCGTCATAAATATCCTTTTCTTGCGCTTTAGTCAGCATTTTTGATGATACATCAATACCAATTAAATATTGACACAACTCTCGAAGAACAATTCCTGTTAAACCTGTTCCACAACCCAAATCCAGTGCTTTGGGAACATTAAAAAGCGGCATTTGATGGAGTACAGAGGCAATGTGATGTGATAATGTATAACCCAATGCATGATTCATGTGCTGCTCATAATGAATGGCATAATCATTAAATAAATGTCTGACATAGGTCGTACATGAGGCTGGTTTATTGTCTTGATGCGTTAGTGCATTCAGCATAAAAGAACAGGTTTCGTTGTCGGGTTGAACAGCCAATGCGCGTTCAAGAAAATCTTTGGTTTTTTGATGCTGATCCAAACGGTTATGAATCGCAGCCATATTATTTAATGTCGCAAAATGTTTGGGATTTTGTCGCAAAATTTTTTCATAAAGCGTGATTGCAGCATCCAAATGCCCCAGCGCCATTTCACAAACGGCTGCATTGTATGCATATTCCATGTGATTGGGATTTGATTTTAGTAATTCGTTATAATGCACCAAGGCATTTTCAAATCGATCAAAATACACAAATGTTGCCGCCAAATTGTTTCTTGCCGCCTCATGATTGGGATCAATACTTAGGGCTTTTGAAAACTCATGGATGGCCATTTGAGGTTCGTGTTGTTGAAGCAGGACCACGCCACTATTAACCCAAGCCTCAACATCGTTTGGATTTAAAGACAACACCGTTCGAAAACAATCTAGCGCATCTTGCAAATAGCCTTTTTTTAATGCCAATACGCCCAAATAAAACCAAGCCAATGCATGAGATGCATCTTGAATCACAACATGTTCAAATTGAATTTGTGCTTTATCATCATGTTGATTATTCAGTAATGACAAGCCTAATTCAAATGCATTCATGATGATTATTTTATCCTTTTGTTGTTGAACTTTATTGACATTTTTACATTGTCCACATAGCATGCAGTCTATTTTGATGACTGAGACAATTCAATGGACATTCAGCATGTACACTCACTAGTACACGATGATTTTGAGGCAGTCAATACACTGATTCTTGAAAAAGTAGAATCAAAAATTAATTTAATTACCAATTTATCGAACCATATCATACAAAGTGGCGGCAAGCGATTACGTCCATTGCTTATTTTATTGACTGCACGTGCATGTCAATATCAAGGTGATCATCACATCTATTTGGCAGCAGCCATTGAGTTTTTTCATACGGCAAGTTTATTGCAT
>CAISSD010000234.1 GCA_903887975.1 uncultured Legionellaceae bacterium
CTTGGATAATCTATCGCACAAATAATGCGGCAATCATTACCTTTGACATTAAATACAATGCGATCATTTGCAATAAATGATACGTTTCGCAACGTATTTTTAATATCTTGTGGCGTTCTCCATGATTGCTTTGAACAAAAATGGTACCACTCATTTAAATAAGCTTGAGATGACTCTTTTCCTGGGGTCTCCCAATATGTTTTTAACCGACTTTTTACAATGATTCTCATGGTTATTATTATAGGTTACCATTTAGGTTACCATTTAGGTTACGTCAAACTATTTTTTTACCAGAGGTAAGTCATTACTTTGAAAAATACGCAATTTTCCTGTAAACTTTCGTCTAAAAAATGGCAAATCCAAAACCATGAATCACCACATTGATGTTCAAAACGCTTGTCATACCCCACTGCCATTCACCGAGCAGCAACTAAAAATTTGGGCGCTTAAGGCACTAACCCCGGTGATAAAACCCTCAGAACTGACGCTTCGTTTTGTTGATGCAGAAGAAATGCAAACACTCAATCATCAATATCGCCATCAAAACAAAACCACCAATGTGCTAAGCTTTCCTGCAAGGCTTCCAGAACACGTGATTTTGGACATCGCATTTATTGGTGATGTCATCATCTGTCCTGAAGTATTGCTTCAAGAGGCAGCGCAAAATCATCAACCACTCATCAATCATTGGGCGCACATCATCATTCATGGCATTTTGCATTTATTAGGCTATGATCATATAAAACCCGAAGATGAATGCATCATGCAACAATTAGAAATTGACCTACTCCAACAACTAGGCTTTGACAATCCCTACCTCACCAAGGAAGATGAACGTGCTTAAAGAAGACGATACCCACTCATGGTTCACACGCTTAAAACATTTTTTACATCTTGAACCACAAAACATTGAAGATCTGGTTGATTTGCTTCGTGATGCAGAAACCAGAAAATTAATTGATTTTGATACCTTAACCATGATTGAAGGCGTGATTATTTTGGCACAAATGCGGGTTCGAGACGTGATGCTGCCTAAAAAACAAATGCATTGCATTCATAAAAATGAATCTTTAAACGACATCATCCACATGGTTTCAGAATCGGGACACTCTCGATTTCCCATCATGGATGAAGGATACGACCAAATTATTGGCATTCTTCACGCCAAGGATCTATTGCGCTTTCAATCCAAGACCAAAAATGCTTTTAACCTTCAAGACATCATGCGAGAAGCGATGTTTGTCCCAGAAAGCAAACGTTTGGATTTATTGCTTCGAGATTTTCGTGTCAATCGCAATCACATGGCCATTGTGGTTGATGAATATGGCGCAACCGCTGGATTTGTAACCCTTGAAGACATTATGGAACAAATCATTGGTGATATTGAAGATGAATTTGATGTTGATGAAGAAACCTCCATCAAAAAGCATGCCGATCACCATTACATCATCAAAGGTGATACCACCATTGCCTCGTTCAACGAACAATTACACACCAATTTTGGTGACGAAAATTACGACACCATGGGTGGGATCATCATGGCCCAATTTGGCTATTTGCCCAAAAATGGTGAATCCATCACCATTGAACGCTTACAATTTGACATCATCAAAGCCGACGCCAGACGCATTAAATTGATGGCCTGTCTGGATCGGCGACAAAATTCATGAGTACAACGATTCTTATTGCTGATCCCAACATCAATACTGCAAAAAAATTAGATGCATTTTTAAGGACTCACGGTTTTTCATGTACCTTAACCATTGATGCGACCAGCACGCTTAAAAAAGCATTCAACGAGCCCATTGATCTCATTGTGCTTGATGTGGGTTTGCCAGACATGAACGGGCTCGAAGTCTTGAAAAAACTTCATACCCCCCAAAGCCCCCCCGTCATCCTGCTCACAGGCCATCAAGAAGCGTTGATCCCATGGGTGGGTTTTAAACTTGGCGCTGAAGATTGCATCCATAAGCCTTGCCATCTTGATGATGTTTTAAATCGCATTAAAGCGGTATTGCGCCGCGCCAAGACAAAAACCATGGCGTACGATGCACTCCATTACCACAACATCCATATGGACTGTGTCAAAAGAGTGGTTACTTTATCTGAAAAACCATTGATACTGACCAACACCGAATTTAATATTCTCGAGATTTTACTGCGCGCTCCAGAACAAGCTTTTTCTAAAGACGAACTCACCGAATATGCACTAAAACGCAAACACACCGCGTTTGATCGCAGCATTGATGTACACATCAGTAATCTTAGAACCAAATTAGGCCAAAACAATGTCTGTGGTACTTGGATTAAAACCATCCGTGGTTTTGGTTATGCGTTGATTGACACCCAAGAAAGCTAAATTTCAAGGATTTCAAAAATAACCACATCATCCACAGGCACATCGCCATGACCCAATTTTTGAGCAGTTTTTACTTTGGCAATGGCATCCACCACATTCATTCCTTGAACCACATGACCAAAAACGCAATAACCATAACCCTGCGCGTGATCACCACTATAATTCAAGAACGCATTGTCCGCGACATTAATAAAAAATTGCGCTGTTGCCGAGTGGGGATCCATGGTTCTTGCCATGGCAATGGTACCGCGTTGATTGGGTTTGGCGGTTTTTGCTTCATTATCGATGGGTGTTGATGTTGATTTTTGTTCCATTTGCGCATTAAAACCACCGCCTTGTATCATAAAACCATCAATCAC
>CAISSD010000235.1 GCA_903887975.1 uncultured Legionellaceae bacterium
CGTATTGATGCCAATCCCATAATACGTAGCACACTGCTAATACGCCGCGGACCACGACATAATATAGTCGGTGTCGCGGAATGACTTGATTGTCAATAAGGACTTAGGCCTGAACGGCCTCAGTAATTATGTTCTGGAGGAGGAATGAACCTCCCCCAAAACGTATTTTTACGCTAAGGAAACCCCGCCCTAAAGGACGAGGTCTTAACCCCTTTTGATAAAATGCTATTTTTGATGTCACTTTACTCAAGATGATTCACTTAAAACTAGAGTGGCGTCTTGCTCTCGCTGCTATCTTTGTTTTATGCTTGCGTATTCAACAATTTGACAATCATTTGCGGCAGCACTTGCGACTTTATCAATTTTCGGACGAACCTCTCCTGCAAGATACCGCGTAAGCTGTCGTGCATTAAAACCAAACACCGAAGCGTAACCCGCGCTTTTCGTGGTTTCATCCGATTTCATACGACTTCTGCCCATTTGACCACCTTGCTTTGTGTGGCCGATTAACGGCTCAATGCCTGCGCGACGATCATGGAGGAGCTGGCGAATAGGCCCTGGTGTTTTCTCAGGAGGTGCATTCAGCGTTCGATTGGGTCTTGGCAAATAAATATCCTTAACTCCCGCCGTTTCAAGACGCCTCTCATTATCAAAAGAATAATACCCTTTGTCAGTTGCGATTGATTGTAATGTACCCTGACCAAAAAGGTTCTGATGCAAAGCAATCATAGCCGGCAACGATGGGGCATCGGGCATATAAACGGACGTGCATTCGCCCACAACAAGAAAGTTACCGTCAACGCGACCCAGTTGATAAGCGCGGCCAAATTGTAGCCCTTTGTTCAGCTTTCCTTTATTGAAGCAACCCACATCATAGGCATGCAATGACGAAATGGTTGTGTTAATAATGCCTTCAAATAGATAACCGTGTATTTGTTGAAGCAGTTGGCATCCACGCCAAGAAAGAATATCCATGGCGCGGCGAATAGGCCAGTGTTTTCCTGCTGCCACCTTGTTGGTTAATTGATGCATAATATTGAGCACTGGCAGCACCTCTTCATAGGTCTCACTCCACAACCGTTTCTGTACTGATTTTAATAATTCGGCTGGCGATTTATCCCGTTTGAGGCGAAAATAATAAAGTGCTATCTGTTTCAAGCGACTGATGTTGACGTGATAGACTTGATGACCCGCATGGCAATGCTGGTTAAGTGCTTTGGCCGCTGTTTTGGTAAGGATGGCGACCTTGAGTAACAAATTAACTAACGCGGGATAGCTGGTGTTAGATTCCTGCACAGTCGAGTCTACGTCGTAATTTGCTGGATTGGCATAACCCAGCTTGACTGCCTGCTGACTCATCATGTTAGCAAGCTTGCGTTGTGTTTCAGCCGTTAGTCGCGAACGGAAGGTTTCGATTTTCGTATGGTCTGGTGCATGCCATTTTTTTAATAAACCATAACCACAAAACAGGCGAAAAGCCGCGTTGTCACGTACTTGCTGCTCCGCCACGCGATCCGTTAAATCAAACATCTGCTGTAAAATATAAATACCTAAATGAATGCGCACTCGTATAGGCCGCCCCATCCACCAGCATTTCTTTTCGGTGCGTTTTAAATCTGGCAAAATGACTTCGAGCATTTCATCCCAAGGAAGATTGCGTGCCAATTTCAGTAATCGATGGTCTGAGCTGATGTTAATCACCACCTCACCACCCTCGATGTCGTTTGTAAATCCATCCACATCCAAACTCATCGTACACTCAAGTCATCGTATCGTTCTTTGCTTTGGAACCAGCTTACTGGCGCCACCACTTAAATACATCAAATTCCACCACCATATGGACAAGTGCGTGCGAAGCATGCGCCGTCTTAATCGGTAGGTATTGTAGTGCTTCATAAGGCCTAAGTAAGAATTCACGCTGCATAAAAAGGCGGCTTGTTCTTCCTTGCTGGGCTTTTTCTCACGGGTCTTGTTGTTATGCTGAGTAATGGCGTCATAAAAATTGCCTTTGGTGCGTTTGCCAATATAAATGCGATTGGGCTTAATGGTGACGCCTAAAAAATTAACGCCCTTGGCGTAGTGTTGTAAATGAATTTTACGCGGATGCAGGTCAAGCTGTAATTCTTCGTGAAGAAATTGAGCTAGCGTTGGGATTAACGCCTTTAAGTAGGCTTGCTCTTCATGTACCAAAATAAAATCATCGACGTAGCGACCATAAAAACGCACGCCCAAATCATGTTTTACAAAATGGTCAAATGAATTAAGGTAAAAATTGGCAAATATTTGGCTGGTAAAATTACCGATAGGTAGTCCGCAACTAGGTCTTCCATGAAACAAGCTTTTGTCAGGTGGAAAATCATTCCATAAACGTTTATTGCTTTTAATGAAACAATTCGTAGTCGGGTCATTTAAGACAACCTTGCTAATTAATTCAAGAAGGATGCCCTGATTAGGATGCGGGTAATGCAGCTCGATAAAGGGATGTAGTTTGGCCAATAAAATATGCTTGTTGATGCGGATAAAGAAATTTTTGATGTCTAGCTTTAAAACATAACAATCTCGACTGTAATGATGCGAGCACTGCCTGATAAAGCGATTTGCTCGTTGAATGCCTACATGCACACCCTGTCCTTTTCGACTGGCGTAGCTGTCATAAATAAAGGCGCGTTCAAACAGTGGGTTGAGTTGACTCGAAACCCAGTGATGCACCACGCGGTCTCGAAAATCCGCTGCAAAAATTTCACGATTAACAGGCTTAGTCACCACAAAGGCAATCGAGCGGCCCGGATGGTAATCACCGCGATTAATTTCATCGCATAATATCACCAAATTACGCTCATAATCTGCCTCAAAAGCCAATGCATTCATAGTTCGCCGTTTATTGTGACGGCAATCAAAGTAGGCTTGGAATAGCGATTCGAGGGTTACGTGTTGAGATTCGGTATGTATAATTTCGGTTGTATTGGTCATAAATGCTCATCTTTATTTCTGAAAGAAAGCGTGAGCACGCTTGATGCTCACGCCTGCTTTGTTTATCTGTTTTGTTTAAAACCCCGAGAACAACGGACCCTAAGACTATTGTTCTTGTTGTTGCTGTTCTGGTTGCCATTGTTGAAGTTCTGGTTCCGCGCATTCGTAGCGCTGGCCTCGGTAGAACTCCAATAGTTGGTGCTGGCGAACCCACTGACCACAATAAATAAAGGCGTTATAACCATGGCAGGGCTCCCTGGCATGATGTAATTCAACTGCTTTAATGTATCTGCAGTCCCTTTATCGCTTTTAAACAAAACATGCTCACTCACGAACGCCTTAACGCACGTGATTCCGGCTTTTACCGACTTGCATTTCGCCAGCCGGTAACCTGTTTGCCTATGCTGTCCATGAGTGCGCTCAATACGGCCTGTTTTTTGATTGAGAACAGCTTCATGTCTGTGCTAAGGCGAATTTCTAATTTCAACAACTCAAACTCATCTAAAAAAACATCCAGTTGCTCGGCTCTGTTTTTGTGCTTGTTGGCACGATAAATACTGCGAAGCAGATGCAATGCGTCACGTTTCATGTCCTGCCCCAGGGTATACTTGTATTCCTTGGGGAAGTCTTTTGTGTATTCAAATACCTTTAAAATCAACTGATACGTATCACGGTAAACCGGCAACTCAGTGTAAAGCGCCATCTGAATGTCCTAAAAAATCAACGACCCGCTGCGCGGGCATGACAAGGTCAAAGTCAACCCAAAAGGGATAAAGGGGCTAAGGGGTAAAAGCCCGAGAACAACGGACCCTAACACTATTGACCTTGTTGCTGACGCTCTGGATGCCATTGTTGAAGCTCTGGACCCGCGCACTCCCAGCGGTGGCCTCGGTAGAACTCCAATAGTTGGTGCTGGCGAACCCACCAATGGTGGCACGATTAGTGTAGAGACAATTAAGCTGCCCAGTAGAGGCTGCGTTGTTTCCAGCAGGCAAAAACCAACCACTTGTAAAGCCTCCGGCCGCACTATAAGTACTGCAAGTTCTTGCTGCATAGCTACTGCCAGAACCAAGCGCTGTCACAATGGTTGTCGTGTTCGTAGCACCATCAGTTGTGCTTGTCGCATTGGTTGTTGTGCCATAACCGCCCCATCCAATACCCATGCTATTATCTGCTATTGGTGTCACCAAGTTATTTAATCCGCCATTCATGCAAGCAATAACGCCACCATCTGCGGGGTCGCCAATAGCGGCTGTGGTTTTTAACTGAAAACTCTGTGTGCCACTGCCTGAGGTGCACTCCCCGCTACTGCATGTCACCGGTACGCAGGCAAAGCTAATCCCTGTGAAGCTCGCTTGTGGGGTATTGCTATTTGTGCTTTTTAACGTCACAGCAATAGATTGTATCGCTGTCATATTCGTCACCGAAGGAGATACTTTTGAATTTCCAACATTCCACGCCGATGTTGCAACCAGACCAAACGGTGTGGTCGTATTTATCGTAAATGATGTCCCGACTGGCGTGGTGTATGTCGGTACAGTGGTGCCATTCGTTGCAGTACAGTTATTCGATGTAAAGTAACTTAAGGTTATTTTTGCAACACTGTTGGAGTCGGTACCACCGCTGGCGGCCTGCTGAAACATCACCATTTTTGTCGCGGTGAATACACCTCTATCCCACGGCTCACCTTTTCGTAAATGTTGTAATATATCCGTTGTCATGATTGGTTTTGGTTTGGCGAAACCCGTGAGTGGTAATAGCGTCGCAGCTGTAAACGCAATAAGAACATATCGTGCGCTTTTTGATTTAATCCTTAACTTCATCCTTTTCTCCTGTTGTGTCAGTATGTGTGGCTAAGATGTGCGTTTAACATGAATGCTTGTATGGTTTTTATCATGGATTTGTGCGGTGATTGGTCTTTTGTGAGTGTTTTCGGTAATGATTGAAATTCATTTTGAAAGAGTCCACTGCCCCATTGCGCTTTAAATGTATCCATGGTGGCGGGCATGATATTTAAACCCTCTTTCTTTTTATAGATATTAAACGGCGCTGCCGGCATGATTTGGGCTAAATAACGTCGCATCATGTGACGACCTACGCCTTGATGGCGTTTTTGTTCAAGTGGCAAACTTAGAAAAAACTCCAATAATTTGGGATGCAGTAACGGGTAGCGGTAATCAAACCCCATTTTTTTTGCCACGATGCTGCTGTATTCAATCCGCATGCGAAGTTCATGGCTGTTTGGTCCTTGCAGGAAAGACCATTCCACTTCGCGCAAGGTGTTAAAATAATGCCGGTGGTAAGGATGTGTGCTGGCTGCTCCTTGCTGGCCTGGTGGTTTGAATGCATTACTGATGTTTAATTTTAAATCTTGGGCCTGTTGTATTAATTTATGCAATGACGGGTGAGTGCATTGAATCAGTTGTGTGAGACGTCGAATGGTGTTTCCTGGTGCTGATTCAGCCCAGGCTTGGCGAAATTGTTTATTATCTATTAGAGAGGGCAAAATAAAGCGTGCGGGAATGTGGCTGGATACGCCTTGGTCACCACCAAAGCCGGATAATAAAATCGTATGTCCTTGTTTTGATACCGCCTTGTGGATGTTGTGGGCGAATACGTCGAATACATAAGGCGATGGGCCACCAAACCACGCCGCATATTCTTTGAAAATACGGATGGGGTCAAAATCATCCGCCATGATGTGATGAATCGTGGCCGATGGGAACTGTGCCATGAAAGCTCGCTCATAGCGGTCATTGTAAGTCTGTGCGTTGGTGGAGCCTGGAAGTGCTGCGTGCATAAACAGCGTGGGATTTAATCCAAGCTGGGCGCATGCACCATATATGGCCGTTGAGTCCATGCCGGCACTGAATTCAGCCGCAAAGAATTGTGAGCCTTGCGTGGCATTTTTTACAGACTCCTGCATGAGAGAAGCAAAGTGCTCTAGGTATTCTCGCTCATCACGGTAGTGTAATGTGTCGCCCTCTTGTTCCAGTTGCCAGAACGCTGATTTAATAATGCGCCCGTTTGGAAAAATGCGCACCATATGACCGGGTTCAACGCGACGGATGCCTGTGTATAGCGTATTGTCCGTGTAATGATGGACATCTCCAAATAAATGACTTACTTCTGAATCAAGTAACGCGGGTGCGGATGGTAATTGGTGCACGATGTCGGGAATCGTGTCGCCAAAAATAAGCTGGCCTGACTGATATCGGTAATATAACGGGCGGAGACCTAAATGGTCGCGAACCAGCAGGAATTCACCTGCGGATGTGTTTTCAACGACCTGGGCAAACGGATGGAATACCGCGCGATAATAGGCAGGATTCAACGCCTCTTCAAGCGAGGCAATAGATATCACTTCATTTGGCGATGAATTGTAGACCGTACACTGCGGATTAAGCGCCACACTATAAAAATGACTGGCGTTCACCACGGTCAGCATCTTGGGCCCTGGCCGCATCACGCTAAGATTCTAACAAGCCGTTATTGTTTTCGGGAACCTTGGAGTCCCCTGTCGCTATATCATAATCCTCAAGACGTGTTAGCGTAGGAGGCTGATACACCCTGCGTGGCTTGTCGGATTCTAACACGGGTTTATTGCTGTCATGCACGCTTGGATTAGTCATAACAGCACCTACTTGGCGTGAAACTGAAGCTCAGGACTGCAATGAGTGATATTAAATAAGAGATAAAGCTTGGAAAATAATTTGAGAAAACTACAATTAATGGCTGGCTGGCTGGCTGGCTGGCTGGCTGGCTGAAAGTGTCGCTTGAGCTAATCATCTTAGCAACACTTAATCGCGCACGCATATTGTGCTTCATTTTATTAAAATGCATACTGCGTCCTTATCAGTTTTTTCAATGCCTCCATCATACAGGGCAATAAGGCAATAAGGCAATAAGGCAATAAGGCAATAAGGCAAATTTTACTGGAATTTTTACGATGAACGTGCCAACATTGAAAATGTTCATCGTAAAATTTAAAATTACCTCAAAAAAACATTATCCATCATCGTCTAAATCATTACGCGACAGCGACAATATAGCGCCCATCAAAAGGACCTGAATATTTTTCCAAGTTGGTCGTGA
>CAISSD010000236.1 GCA_903887975.1 uncultured Legionellaceae bacterium
AAATACAACACACAAAAACTAACCAAACCCAACACCATGCGATCTGGATAAAAAACCATATCGGCGATGTGAATGCCGAAAAACATGTGTTGATACAAAACATCGGCAATATTGGTGGCAAAACGCCAACTTTCACCAATAAAAAACACCCCAATCATGAACACAACCAATTGGGCAGTGATTTTTAAAATCAAAAATTCGGTTAATGTATGATGATTTTTATAACCCCAATATTGATTTATTTTGTTGCGAATGATCGTATTGTTGTCCATGGCATCATACCATTTACCAAGGCTTTGCATGCTTAATATCATTAAAAAAACAATACCAAACGTTGCAAAACTTGAAAATGTTAAACGAATCGCCAAAGCATGATAACCCAAGGCATTAATGATCACATAGCTCAACAAAAGCAAGATGGTTGTTCTTTTAACCATTAAACCATGGGCCTCAATCACCCCAAAATGATGGTGTACTCGACAAAAATAAATCATGAAATAAATACCCAACAGCAATTGCAACGATAAAAAAATCGAAGCCGCCAATTGGCTTAAAATAGGCGTAATGCTTAATGTCATAAGCGACCAATGGCCAATTTTAACCAACGCATACACCGTCAAAATGGTTGTTGTGAGTGATTTAAAAAAATCCAAGTCCAAAGCATTCCAATGAAAAAAAGCGCGGATTTTATTGATTTTCGAACAGAAATTTAACAGCACCAACACACCCAAATAAATCATAATCAACGACGAGCAATGCCCCCAAAACACAGAGAAATTACTGTTATCATCCATATTCAGCTGCTTGAGCCAAAATAAAATACTTTCAATAAAGCCACCCAACAAGACCACATGCATCAACTTGATGTTTTTATAACGGATATAGCGTTTTAACCCTTGCATGTTCAACAACAATAGTTCTAAAGCAATGGCCAGCAACAACGAAAAAACCACACTCAAAGCCAATCCTTGCCAAGAATCCCCCACCACAGGAATATGCACCAATCCATCCACCATAATCCATTGCGACATTGGCATGGATTGAAGCGCTGCAATCATACGCCATGGTGTTTGACCATGAATAAAAGCTTGTTCTTGTTTGAATTGAGCTATGGTTGATTTATAGTGATCGATGGCTTCTTTTGCGCGAATGGAGAACAGCCGGCACTGTGATTGCTGTGCGAGTAATTTTTTTTGTTGGGTGGTTAAATAGATCAAATCAACGCGATTTTTTTCAACATTTTGTTCTGAAGCATTGGCCTGTTGAATCAATGCGTCTAGATTGGTCAAGCGTTTGCCAGCATCATCAACACATTGATCCGAGGCTTCGGTCAGTTTGGATAAAGTTTTAACCGCGGTAATCAAATGATTCAAATTAAGATTTTGCACCGAAAGCTGTAAGCTTAGGGTGTCAAATTGACGATTGGCATTTTTAACATCAAAATCGGGCGTGGTATCATTCGCAACATTCACCAACGCATGAACAGACATGGCAAAAAATACCAATCCCCACAAGAATCCACGAGCTTTATGATGATGCATGTTTGAATGTCTCATTCAGCAATACCAAATCATAAGCATACCAAAGTATGGTTTAAAATTCATTGGTGTTTTTTTTAGCGTCCCAAAAAACAATATGCTCGGATTTTACAACCGAATTCAAATGCTCTAAAATCGGCGTCATTTTTGATGCCACATCAAAAAATTCAATGGTTAGGGGCAAGTCCAAGGACAAATCCATAAAACGCGTGCTGTGATCGCCTGTTTCGCCAAAGCCTTCAATGGCTCGAAACACCGTAATGCCTTTTATTTTGGCATCATTTTTAAGATAGTTCATGATGTTTTTTAATTCGTGTTGTGATTCCATCATGTAAATACGCGCAAAAATAACATCTTGTGTGTTCATGCTTCTCTCCCCATCAAAACACCCAACCACGTTAATCCCAAACACAAAAAAACATTCAAAGTTCACGGGCCTGCTTTGGGCAA
>CAISSD010000237.1 GCA_903887975.1 uncultured Legionellaceae bacterium
CTGCTCAACGTGTCGCCGATGCCAAACTCGTCATGGCCAACCAGCCCGATGATGTCGCCGGCAAACGCTTCATTCACGGTCTCGCGTTCGTTGGCGAAAAGTTTGTGCGAACTGCTGAGCCGGACTTTTTTGCCGGTGCGCGAATGTGTCGCAATCATGTCCCGCTCAAACTTACCGGACACCACCCGTAAAAACGCGATGCGATCGCGATGGCGCGGATCCATGTTGGCCTGAATTTTAAACACAAATCCGGTAAATGAAGACTCACTGGGTGCCACCAAACGCGTGGTGGTGGCTCGTGGCTGAGGCATTGGTGCAAAACGGGCGTAATCGTCCAACAATTCTTTAATGCCAAAATTATTAATCGCCGATCCAAAATAAACCGGTGTGAGTTTACCGGCTAAATAGGCTTTTTTATCAAAAGCATGTGAAGCACCTTGAACCAACTCAATGTCGTCGCGTAATTCTTGCGCCAAATCGCCCAAAACCTCGTCCAATTCGGGATTGTTAATGCCAGAAATCGCATAAGCTTCTTGGCGCTCGGCATTTTTTCCACTTTGGTACACATACACCACATCCTGGTGCAAATGATAAATGCCTCTAAAACGCTTGCCCATGCCAACAGGCCAAGTCACCGGTGCACATTGAATGCCCAAAACCGTTTCAACCTCATCCAACAACTCAATCGGCGGACGGCCTTCTCGATCTAATTTATTAATTAAAGTCATGATGGGGGTATCTCGCAAACGACACACCTCCATAAGCTTGATGGTGCGCTCCTCAACCCCTTTAGCCACATCAATTACCATCAACGCCGAATCCACCGCCGTTAAGGTTCGATATGTATCCTCGGAAAAATCTTCATGACCTGGGGTATCCAACAAGTTCATCACACAACCTGCATGCAAAAACTGCATGACCGAGGTCGTGATGGAAATACCCCGCTCTTTCTCCATTTCCATCCAATCGGAAGTCGCATGGCGCGTTGCTTTTCGACCCTTCACGGTACCGGCCATTTGAATGGCACCCCCAAAAAGCAATAGCTTTTCAGTGACGGTTGTTTTACCCGCATCGGGATGCGAGATGATGGCAAATGTTCTGCGTTTGGTATAATCCTGATAAGCGTCAACCATGAATAGATGTGCTCTTTTTTTGAACTTTTAATAATCTTGTAGTATACTACGGTCTTAAGTTTCATTAAAGGCTTAATATGTTATCTATGAGTTTGCAAGAAATAAACGTTATCAATGATTATTTTAAAAATCCTGAACACTACCTTGGTTTCAAACCACACAAAAATTGGCCCAATGGCACCAAACTAACACGCGCCAAAGAAGACACCCCAAGAACATTTATTGTGCCAACGCCTGATGGCACCACCAATGTTTACCCTTTAAAGGGAACACATCCAAACGATTTGGATTTATCAGAACAACACGCTTGCACTTTTTATGAAGGGCGATATTTTTATCATGAAAACAAATATGATTTGGATGAACATGACTTGGATGAAGATGATTCAGATGAAGATGAAAAATGGCAAGCATACAATCGCTCCATTGCTCTATCCCGACGCATCAACCGAATCGAAAATAATATGCCCATTTATTTAAAACAACAACGCTCTAAGACCTCAAAAAAAACCATCAAAAAAGCCATAGATGATGAAGGTGCTATGTATTGCCTTAAAAGTTCCGCATCCATTTTAGAATCAACAACCAATGAGCCCGCCTTGGTGCAAAGCCGTTATTTAAACAGCATTCGATTGTTTCGACAAACACTTAAAAACGATGTTTTGGAAAAAAAATCCATTGAATTCACCCCGCACAAAGGGCCTTCACTTGATGATTATTTAAAAAACAATCCACAATTTAATAAAGAATTATTGGCCAAAGCCCTCATCGAACAATATTTGGTTCAAATACACAATGAAGGCATTGTGCATACCGACA
>CAISSD010000238.1 GCA_903887975.1 uncultured Legionellaceae bacterium
CCCGAGCGGTCAAAGGGATCAGACTGTAAATCTGACGGCTCAGCCTTCGAAGGTTCGAATCCTTCCCCCTCCACCAATGTATTGAAAAGCGGGTGTAGTTCAATGGTAGAACCTCAGCCTTCCAAGCTGATTGTGTGGGTTCGATTCCCATCACCCGCTCCACTTTTGGAAGAGCAGCGGCTGACGCCCACATAGCTCAGGTGGTAGAGCACTTCCTTGGTAAGGAAGAGGTCGCTGGTTCGAGTCCAGTTGTGGGCACCAAATGATATTATTAACAATCGTAACAAGGGGGATTTTCCCATGGCTAAGGAAAAATTTGAGCGCAAAAAACCACATGTGAATGTTGGAACCATTGGTCACGTTGATCATGGGAAAACCACATTAACAGCGGCTATTACGACCATCATGGCAAAAAAATATGGTGGCACAGCAAAAGCATATGATCAAATTGATGCTGCTCCAGAAGAGCGTGCTCGTGGTATCACCATTTCAACTGCGCACGTTGAGTATGAGTCTGCCAATCGACATTATGCACACGTAGACTGTCCTGGTCATGCTGATTATGTAAAAAACATGATCACCGGTGCGGCTCAAATGGACGGCGCTATTTTGGTGGTTTCTGCAGCCGATGGTCCTATGCCACAAACTCGTGAACACATTTTGTTGTCACGACAAGTCGGCGTTCCTTATGTTGTTGTGTTTCTGAACAAAGCGGATATGGTTGACGATGCCGAACTTCTAGAATTGGTTGAAATGGAAGTGCGTGACTTACTGAGCTCGTATGATTTTCCTGGAGATGATACACCCATCGTTACAGGATCTGCATTGAAGGCCTTGGAGGGTGATACAAGCCCGATTGGTGTTGCAGCGATTGAAAAACTCGTGGAAACCATGGACTCCTATATTCCTGAGCCTGTACGAAACATTGATAAAAGTTTCTTATTACCAATTGAAGATGTGTTTTCTATTTCTGGCCGTGGAACTGTGGTTACTGGTCGCGTAGAAAGCGGCATTGTTAAAGTTGGTGAAGAAGTTGAAATTGTTGGTATTCATGACACCGTTAAAACAACGTGTACGGGTGTTGAGATGTTCCGTAAGCTTCTAGACGAAGGACGTGCTGGCGATAACGTCGGTGTGTTGTTGCGCGGTACCAAGCGTGATGAAGTAGAGCGTGGACAAGTTTTGGCAAAACCAGGAAGCATTAAGCCACATACCAAGTTCGAGGCAGAAGTCTACGTGTTGTCAAAAGAAGAAGGTGGTCGACATACACCATTTTTCAACGGATATCGTCCTCAGTTCTACTTTAGAACAACAGACGTAACCGGAACATGTGATTTGCCAGCAGGCGTTGAAATGGTTATGCCAGGAGACAATGTGCAGTTGGTCGTGAATTTGCATTCTCCCATTGCGATGGATGAGGGTTTGCGTTTTGCAATCAGAGAAGGCGGCCGTACTGTGGGTGCTGGTGTTGTTGCAAAAATTATCGCATAAAAAGTGGCGCATCCAATGCCACTAAAGGCATAAGATGCGCCTAATTAGCTATAAAATAAAGGCCAGTAGCTCAATAGGCAGAGTGGCGGTCTCCAAAACCGCAGGTTGGGGGTTCGATTCCCTCCTGGCCTGCCAATAACATTGAGTCTTGATGAATACGATACAAAAACCAAAAAAAATAATAGAAATTATCGCATGGATGGGCATGGTTGCTTTAACCATACTGGCCTTATATATAACTTATGCGCTGCATTTTTCTGGCGCAATAAAGGCCATTATTTGGCTTTTTTGGTTGATTTTAAGCCTTGGCTTGGGTTATTGTACGCCACAAGGTAAATTGGTTTATGAATTTTCAATGGAGTCTCGACTAGAGCTTCAAAAAGTAACATGGGCAACACGTCAAGAAACAATACAAATCACAACCATTGTGATGATTGTGGTTGTGTTGACGGGCATCGTTTTATGGGGTGTCGATTCTGGCATGATGTGGATGATTGGCAAAGTGACGCATTTAGGTTGAGATGACGGTGGAAAATAATAATTTGAAGCAATGGTTCGTTGTGCAAGTATTTTCAGGACATGAAAATTATGTCATGCGTGAAATCAAACAACATGCAGAAAATCATCGCGATCCAAACATTAAAAATTTAATTGGCGAAGTTGTTGTTCCCACTGAAGAAGTGGTTGAAATGCGAGCTGGAAAAAAACGTAAAACAATACAAAAGTTTTTTCCCGGATATGTCTTTGTTAATATGGTTATGGACAATACAACTTGGCAGATGATTCGAAACATTCCGCATGTTTTAAGCTTCATCGGCGGTTCTGACAAGCGTTTGCCAACACCGATTAGTGACAAAGAAGCCAACGCAATGATGAAAAGGGTAGAGGAAGGGGTCAGTAAACCTCGGCCTAAAATTTTGTTTGAACCTGGGGAAGTTATTCGGGTCAAGGAAGGTCCTTTTGTGGACTTTAATGGTGTGGTTGAAGAAGTTAACTATGATAAAAATAGATTGCGCGTTGCGGTGCTTATTTTTGGTCGTTCTACACCAGTAGAGCTAGAGTTTGGTCAGGTGGAAAAAATTTAATAAAAAATTAAATACACATGGCATAATCGGGGAGTCAATTTCGCATTGATGTTAGACCCAAATGAGGAGTAATCATGGCAAAGAAGAGTGAAGGGTATATTAAGTTACAAATTCCTGCCGGCAAAGCAAATCCAGCACCTCCTGTTGGCCCTGCCTTGGGACAGCGTGGATTAAATATCATGGAGTTTTGCAAGGCATTTAATGCAGCAACACAACATTTGGAGCCAGGCTTAACGACATCGGTATCCATTGAGTATTATAGTGATCGTACATTCAGACTTGAAATTAAGACGACTCCTGCTGCCGTTCTGCTTAAAAAAGCAGCGGGCATAACCAGTGGAAGTGGTACACCAAATACCAAGAAAGTCGGTACAGTGAACTTGGCGCAACTTGAAGAGATCGCTAAAATTAAAGATCCCGATTTGACTGCGGCAACATTGGATGCAGCGGTTCGAACCATCGCGGGTACTGCACGCAGTATGGGTATTCTGACTGAAGGTTTGGAAGCATTAGGGGGCTAACATGACAAAATTGACTAAAAAAAGAAAGCAAATAGCAACGCAATTGACAGAACACAAACTCTACAAAGTAGGTGATGCTGTTGCATTGCTGAAATCTTTTGCAAGCACGAAGTTTAGAGAAAGCGTCGATGTTGCCGTTATGTTAGGCGTTGATCCCAGAAAATCCGACCAAGTGGTTAGATCAGCAACCAACCTACCCAAAGGTACTGGCAAAGTTGTTCGCGTCGCCGTATTTGCGCAGGGAGATAACGCTGTTAAAGCAACGCAGGCAGGTGCCGATAAAGTTGGTTTTGAAGATTTGGCTGAAGAAATTAAATCTGGATTTATGGATTTTGATGTTGTCATTGCAACACCTGATGCCATGCGCATCGTTGGTCAATTGGGACAAGTTTTGGGTCCTCGTGGACTTATGCCTAATCCTAAAGTTGGCACAGTCACGGTTAATGTGGATGCGGCTGTAAAAAATGCTAAATCAGGCCAGGTTCGTTATCGTACCGATAAAAATGGCATTATTCATTGTACGCTTGGTAAAGTTGACTTTTCAGCTGAAGACATTATAGAAAATATGACGGCTTTGATGGCTGATCTTAAAAAAGCTAAGCCAG
Organism: uncultured Legionellaceae bacterium; assembly: GCA_903887975.1. GTDB lineage: Bacteria > Pseudomonadota > Gammaproteobacteria > Legionellales > Legionellaceae > CAISSD01. Next base: position 3,703 of record CAISSD010000238.1, read on the forward strand.
CATCATCAAAAGGTGTTTATATTAAAAAAATTAGCTTATCAACAACCATGGGGCCAGGAATAGCTATTGATCTTGCATCAATTGCCATGTAGAATGCTCACCCATTTAAACGATTTCACGGCATAGACTTAGGTTTACTGCCGTCGAAGACCGCAGGGGTACACCATTCTTTATACAAAACACTATGGTTTTTTGTATTCATTATGGCTGTACTTAATTTCCTGCGCAGACGGTGAACATGTCTTGCTTTTAAGATTAAGACAGCACCATAACATTGGGATTAGATAATTCCAGTAAATACAGGAGAAAGTCACGTGACATTATCTTTAGCTGCAAAAAAAGCTGTTGTTCAAGAAGTAACTGAAGTTGCTTCTAAAGCTATTTCGGCAGTTGTTGCTGATTATCGTGGATTAACAGTTAATCAAATGACATTGTTGCGTCAACGTGCAAGAAAATCCAGCGTTTATCTTCGGATTGTTCCCAACACCCTAGCGCGACGTGCTTTTGAAAAAACTGAGTTTGAGTGTTTGAATGAACATTTGGTTGGCCCTTTGTTTGTGGCTTTGTCTTTAGAATCGCCCGGTGATGCTGCGCGTTTGTTAAAAGAATTTACCAAGACATTTGAACATCTTGAAATTAAAGCACTTTCTGTTGGTGGTAAAGCTTATGGTGTTGCACACCTAGAAGCTGTAGCAAGCTTGCCAACACGAGATGAAGCGCTTGCAAAACTTATGTTTGTTATGAAGGCACCCATTGAGAAATTTGTCAAAACAATAGCTGCTCCTCATGCAAAACTGGTACGCACGATTGCTGCTATTCGAGATAAGAAAGCTGCATAATCCGATAATTAATATATAAATCTTTTTTAGGAGTTTTAAATGGCCGTATCAAAAGTTGAAATTTTAGATGCAATTTCAAACATGTCAGTTATGGAAGTTGTTGAGTTGATTGAAGCAATGGAAGAAAAATTTAATGTTTCAGCAGCCTCTGCAACCGTTGCTGTTGCTGCTCCTGCTGCCGCAGCTGCTGCTTCAGAAGAGCAAACTGAGTTCACTGTAACCATGACAAGCTTTGGTGAAAACAAAGTCAATGTTATTAAAGCAATTCGTACCATTACTGGTCTTGGCTTAAAAGAAGCTAAAGATTTGGTTGAAGCAGCACCTGCTGCGGTTAAAGAAGCTGTTTCTAAAGCAGAAGCCGCTGACATTAAAAAACAACTTGAAGAAGCTGGTGCTTCAGTAGAAGTCAAATAATTGTTTTAAGTTGGTAAATTTAATACCCAGTCATGAAGTCATGACTGGGTATGTCTGTTTGTAAACATTAATAAATTAAGAGGAAAAACCATGGCCGAAGCAGTTGCTAACCCTCAATATTCGTATGCTGAGAAAAAACGATTTCGCAAAAGCTTTGGTCGCCAGACTGAGCATATGGCCATTCCTAATTTGCTTGAAATTCAACTAAACTCATACAAAGAATTTTTAAAACCAGAAGTTGGCACGGATGGTCATCAATCGACAGGCCTTCATGCCGCATTCACTTCGGTATTCCCCATAGAAAGTTTTTCAGGAAATGCCAGACTAGAATATGTTGGCTATACATTGGGTGAATCTGCATTTGATGTACGTGAATGTAAACTCAGAGGTTTAACGTATTCAGCACCTTTACGTGTAAAAGTCCGATTGGTTGTATTGGATAAAGAAGCCAGTGGAGATCAAAAGCCTATTAAAGACATACGTGAACAAGATGTTTTTATGGGTGAGATACCGCTGATGACTGATGTTGGTACTTTTGTGGTTAATGGAACGGAGCGTGTTGTCGTCTCCCAGTTGCATCGCTCGCCTGGTGTTATTTTTGAACATGATCGTGGTAAAACACATTCATCAGGTAAATTATTATATTCTGCGCGTATTATTCCTTATCGTGGATCTTGGCTGGATTTTGAATTTGATCCTAAAGATTGTTTATTTGCCAGAATCGACAGAAGACGAAAATTACCTGTCACGATTATTCTTCGTGCTTTAGGCTTTGATACAGAACAAATTTTGGAACATTTTTTTCAAGCCACCACAGCACATGTTGTAAAAAATGAATTCCATGTGGATCTAATACCAGTGAGACTCCGTGGTGAAATTGCATCATTTGATATTGTATGTCCTAAAACTGGTGAGTTGATTGTTGAGCAAGGTCGACGAATTACAGCGCGACACATTAAACTCATGGAAAAAAGCAACATGCAAAATTTGGTGGTTCCCAAAGACTACCTTATTGGAAAAATTTTGGCTAAAAATATTGTTGATACATTAACCGGAGAGCTGCTTGCCTCAGCAAACGCAGAGATTACCAATGATGTATTAACCACATTGCTTACTCATGGCGTAACCAATTTTGATATGATTTACACCAATGAACTTGATCATGGCTCATACATCTCTGATACGCTAAAAATTGATCCAACGTCTTCTCAGTTGGAAGCTTTGGTTGAAATCTATCGTATGATGCGTCCTGGCGAGCCACCAACCAAAGATGCTGCTGAGCTATTGTTTAAAAATTTATTTTTTGTCCCAGAGCGCTATGATTTATCTGCGGTGGGTCGAATGAAATTTAATCGTCGTGTTGGTCGTAAAGACGATCAAGGCCCAGGAACGTTAGAAATTGATGACATTATGTCCGTCATTACAACCCTTATCGAAATACGTAATGGTAACGGGATGGTCGATGATATTGATCATCTGGGAAACCGTCGTGTACGAAGTGTCGGTGAAATGACAGAAAATCAATTTAGAGTAGGGCTGGTCCGTGTCGAACGAGCTGTAAAAGAACGCTTAAGTTTAGCTGAATCTGAACAATTGATGCCACAAGACCTAATCAATGCCAAGCCAGTATCAGCAGCAATTAAAGAATTCTTTGGCTCTAGCCAGCTTTCGCAATTTATGGATCAAGTCAATCCGTTGTCAGGCGTTACACACAAACGACGTGTTTCTGCATTAGGACCAGGTGGTTTGACACGAGAGCGTGCTGGTTTTGAGGTTCGTGACGTTCACACCACCCACTATGGTCGCGTATGTCCTATTGAAACGCCAGAAGGACCCAACATTGGTCTTATTAATTCACTCTCGGTTTATGCTCGGACCAACAAATATGGTTTTATCGAAACCCCTTGTCGTAAAGTTATTGATGGTGTGGTGACGGACCAAATAGAATATTTGTCGGCAATTGAAGAGATTGATCAATATATTGCTCAATCAACGATTCCTGTTGATGCTAAAGGCAGGATTGCGGCGGATTTGGTACCTTGTCGGCACCAAAACGAATTTTCACTAACAACACCTGATAAAATAAACTATATGGATGTTTCGCCCAAGCAAATTGTATCTGTTGCTGCATCATTGATTCCATTTTTGGAACATGATGATGCCAACCGTGCATTAATGGGTTCTAACATGCAACGTCAGGCTGTTCCAACATTACGATCTGAAAAACCCCTGGTTGGAACTGGTATGGAACGTACTGTTGCTTCAGATTCTGGGGTTTCGGTTGTGGCTCGTCGGGGCGGTGTCATTGACTTAGTAGATGCGTCACGTATTGTGGTGCGTGTTAATGATGATGAAACCACAGCCGGCGAAACAGGCGTTGATATTTATAACCTTACTAAATACTTTAGATCCAATCAAGACACGTGCATCAATCAAGTTCCGATTGTGTTAAAAGGCGATATGGTTCGAAAAGGCGACATTTTGGCCGATGGTCCTTGCACCGACATGGGCGAGCTTGCATTGGGACAAAATCTTCTGGTCGCATTTATGCCCTGGAATGGTTATAACTTTGAGGATTCTATTCTTATTTCAGAGCGCGTCATCCAAAATGATCGTTTTACAACCATCCATATCGAAGAACTGACATGCATTGCACGAGACACCAAACTGGGCTCGGAAGAAATTACGGCCGATATTCCTAACGTTAGTGAATCAGCTTTGGGTAATCTGGATGAATCAGGTATTGTATTTATTGGTGCCGAGGTTAATGCCGGCGATATTTTGGTGGGCAAGGTTACCCCTAAAGGCGAAACACAATTGTCTCCCGAAGAAAAACTCTTGCGTGCAATTTTTGGTGAAAAAGCATCAGATGTCAAAGACACTTCATTACGTGTTCCATCGGGAATGAAAGGTACCATTATTGATGTGCAAGTCTTTACACGAGACGGCTTGGAAAAAGATGCTCGTGCAAAAAGCATCGAAGAAGAACATTTGGCGCGGGTTCGAAAGGATTTGATTGATGAGCGTCGCATTCTAGAGGAAGACATTTATCAACGTGTTTATCAATTATTACACGGAAAGGTCGCAAAAGGTGGACCAGGTCAACTTAAATCTGGAAGCACGATTACTTCTGAATATCTCAATGGTATTGAAAGAGAGAAATGGTTTTCAATCCGCCTGGATGATGAGCTTTCAAGTCAACAATTAGAGCAATCCTCCAAACAGCTTGAGCAGCTGGTTAAGGATATGGAAAAACGATTTAACGATAGCCGCAAAAAAATTGTTCAAGGTGATGACTTAGCACCTGGTGTTTTGAAAATTGTAAAAGTGTACATGGCGGTTAAACGACGCTTGCAGCCTGGGGATAAAATGGCTGGGCGTCATGGAAATAAAGGGGTTATCTCGATTGTCGTCCCGATAGAAGATATGCCGTACATGGAAGATGGCACACCGGTTGATATCGTTTTAAATCCCCTAGGCGTTCCTTCGCGAATGAATATTGGACAAGTTCTAGAGACTCATCTGGGATTTGCAGCCAAAGGATTGGGAAATAAAATTGGCCAGATGCTTGATAATCAGTGTAGCAAAGAAGAAATGCTCGATTTTCTATATAAAATTTATGATCACAAAGGTCAACAACGCTTAAATTTTGAGTCGTTATCTGAAGAAGAATTTTGGACAATGGTTAATAATTTACGTGATGGTGTTCCAATGGCAACGCCAGTTTTTGATGGTGCATCCGAGGAAGAAATTAAATCCATGTTGCGTTTGGCTGATTTACCCACCGATGGAAAAATGACCCTCATCGACGGACGAACTGGTCAAACTTTTGACAATCCTGTGACGGTTGGTTATATGTACATGCTGAAGCTGAATCATTTGGTTGATGACAAGATGCATGCACGTTCGACGGGATCATACAGTCTTGTGACACAACAGCCCCTGGGTGGTAAAGCTCAGTTTGGTGGTCAACGTTTTGGTGAGATGGAAGTATGGGCCTTAGAGGCTTATGGCGCTGCATATACATTGCAGGAAATGTTGACTGTGAAATCAGATGATGTGACCGGAAGAACAAGAATCTATAAAAATATAGTTGATGGTGATCATCGTATGGATCCTGGAATGCCTGAGTCGTTTAACGTATTGCTTAAGGAAATAAGAGCTTTAGGCATCGACATTGAACTAGAGCATAATTAATCTGAATGACCTTTTGGAGACATGAACTTGGCAACTTTAGGCAAAGAATCGATAAAAAAAGCACCAATCATGAGTGATTTGCTTGGTCTTTTAAAACAACAAAATCAAACGGATGAATTTGATGCAATTAAAATCGCATTAACCTCACCTGAGCGCATTCGGTCCTGGTCGTATGGAGAGGTGAAAAAACCTGAAACCATCAACTATCGGACTTTTAAACCAGAACGTGACGGTTTATTTTGCGCAAAAACGTTCGGTCCAATTAAAGATTATGAATGTCTTTGTGGAAAATACAAAAGACTTAAGCATCGTGGCGTGATCTGTGAAAAATGTGGGGTCGAGCTTGCCTTGGCAAAAGTGCGCCGTGAACGCATGGGTC
>CAISSD010000239.1 GCA_903887975.1 uncultured Legionellaceae bacterium
CGGTGATGATGTGGTGAATTATTTGAATGCACACGTCGAGATTAAGCCTGATTTAACATTGGCCCAAGAATTACAAGACCGGGGTTATGATGCCATCATCACCCAAGGCTTCATCGCCAATAATCAACACGGTGAAACCGTATTGTTGGGTCGAGGCGGCTCGGATACTTCGGCCGCACTTTTGGCAGCCACCCTAAACACCAAAGCATGTGAAATTTGGACCGACGTACCAGGCATATACACAGCCAACCCCCATGAGTTGCCCCACGCTCGTCTTTTAAAACAACTCAATTACGACGAAGCACAAGAAATTGCGTCCATGGGTGCCAAAGTGTTGCATCCCAACTGCATCCCACCGGTTCGTCAAGCCAACATCCCCATGTCGGTGAAATACACGTGCATGCCCGAACACGAGGGCACGCGCATCACGCAAGACAGCGATGTTGAAGCACCACCCATTAAATCGATTCAGGTGAAAAACAGCATCACGTTAATTTCTGTTGATTCGCTTGCCATGTGGCAACAGGTGGGTTTTTTGGCCGATGTGTTTGCTGCATTTAAAAAATACGGGTTCTCTGTGGATTTACTCTCGTCTTCAGAAACCAATGTCACGGTTTCTTTAGATAAAAACAGCAAACACAAAGACAGAACCGCAATCACCGCATTACTCCAGGAGCTTTCAAACCTTGGGCGTGCAAAAATCATCGAGCCTTGCAGCGCAATAAGCCTCATTGGACACCACATTCGTACTGTTTTGCCACAATTAGGCCCTGTATTGGAGGTGTTTCAAGCCAAACAAGTTCATTTGGTCTCTCTGGCATCGAATGATTTGAACTTAACTTTTGTGGTTGATGAATCCCAATCGAATAAATTATGCCAGGAGCTTCATGCTTTATTGGTGGAAAATAACCCCCAAAGCTTTTATTATTCCAAAAGCTTTCATGAGCAATTTGGCCTTAATCCACCGAAAAAAATACCTTGGTGGGAAACACAACGTGAAAGTCTTTTAAAATTGGCAGCGCAATCATCACCTTGTTATGTGTACGATCCAGAAACACAAAAAAAACAAGCCGATGCCTTACTGCAATTAAAATCCATAGACACGTTGTTTTATGCCATCAAAGCCAATCCACATCCGTCGGTATTGCGCACCTTGTTTGCCGAAAACATTGGTTTTGAATGTGTGTCGATTGATGAGCTTCATCATGTTTTGGCGCTGTTTCCAGATATTCATCCAAAGCGTTTATTGTTCACACCCAATTTTGCCTCACAAGCAGAATATCAAGAAGCAATCCAGACACAATGTTTTGTGACCATCGATAGCATTTATCCACTTGCTCATTGGCCAGAGCTTTTCAAAAACCAGTCCATTATTTTACGTATTGATTCTGGATGTGGCATGGGGCATCACAAATATGTCTGCACGGCGGGTAATGAATCTAAATTTGGCATTACAGAGGCCGATTTAAACGACATCATGGCGCTGACCAAACAGCATGATATTCATGTTATTGGCTTACACGCACATTCTGGCAGTGGTATTTTATCAATTGATTTATGGAAAGAAACCGCAGAACTCCTCGCCAAGCAAGCATTGAATTTTCCTGAAGTTCGTTTTCTTAATTTGGGTGGTGGTTTGGGCGTTGTGGATAAACCAGCACAACAACCGCTGGATTTAAACGCACTGGATGAAGCCCTTTTGTCGGTGAAAGCCAAGTACCCTCATTTATCCTTTTGGTTGGAACCTGGGCGATATTTTGTTGCCGAAAGTGGTGTCA
>CAISSD010000240.1 GCA_903887975.1 uncultured Legionellaceae bacterium
AATAGCACCTTTAAAATGTGTCGTTGTTGCTTTAATTTGCTCAGGGAAAAAACCAATCACCGCCATATCAAAGTATTGATTGGCAATATCCCATGCCTCTTGAGCGGGTTTTTCATACCAATTTTGTGCGTTTAAAATGGCAAGTGCCGAAGGGGGTATGGTTAAACAAGAATCCAACGTCTTATCAACACTTGCAGAGAGATTACCTTCATCATAGGGGAACGATTTGGGTATGAATAATTCTGTAATACCCAATCGATGAAATTGGTCACGCTCAAAACTCATTAATGTTGTATGATTTAAAAGCCATAACACACGAACAGCAGACATCGATTTCATTTTAAATTAATCCATTTAATTGTTGGTAATGGAGAATCGCATCACGCATATCGCCATCAAATCGCAATTCACCATGATGAAACACGAGCCCCCGATGACACATGGCTTGTAATGCACCAAAGTCGTGCGATGCCAAAAGAAGTATTTTAGATTGCTCAATCAACTGCCCAATCCGCACTTTGGCTTTTGCCATAAAATTGGCATCACCAGCACCAATCACTTCATCCAACAACAAAACATCGCCACCAACAGCCGTTGAGATGGCAAACGCCAAGCGTACTTGCATGCCAGCAGAATAAGTTTTTATAGGATAATCGATAAATTCCTTTAAATCAGCAAATTCGATGATGTCGCGTTCTTGTTCGCGCATCAATTTTGGGGTTGAACCAAGCAACAAACCACGATATAAAATATTTTCACGCCCGGTCGCATCGGGCTCAAATCCCATACTTAAGTCCAATAAAGCCCTTATTTGTCCACGAACATGGCATGTTCCCGATGAAATGGGATACAACCCTGCTATCATTTTCAAAAAAGTACTCTTCCCAGCCCCATTATGCCCCAATAATCCAACACGCTCCCCCTGTTGAATGGATAAACTAATATTTTTAAGGGCATGAATATCGCCCAAGACCACTTTATTTTTTTTTTAACGACAACGCGCGAGTCAACAAAGATTTGATGGAGCGCTCTTGGTAGGCAACCGCTGCATAATGTAAATGGACTTGATCTAAAACAATCCCTTGGGTGCTCATAAATAAAAAATAACCTTAGACTCTACTTTTTTACCGACAAAGTATGCGATGATGGTCAAAAAAACAATCGTTGCCAGGCAAAATAAATAATTAATCAACAAAGGCCACTGTCCTTCAAGCAACGGTGCACGAATAATTTGTAATAAATGATAAATCGGATTGTAGTCCACCAATGCACCCATGCCACCATTTTTAAACATTTTTGCCTCAAAATACACCGGCGACACAAACCACAAGGCCTGCAACAACAATCCCATCACATGAGGGATATCCCGATAGCGTGCACCAATATAGGCCAACAAGGTTGCTAGTGGCCACATCATGGCGGCAACCAATGGAAAAAAGCCAAGCACACAAAGCCAACTCCAACCAAAATTATTCGGTAATACCACCAAGGCCCAAACCAACAAAACCACACTCGCCAAACCAAGAACCATCAAATGACTCAAAATCAATCTTAAGGTATAAATCGCCAAAGGATGCTTGCACTGTTTGATGTACGCATCTGCTTGCACAAATGCCAGCGATCCGCCTGTTAATGAAGCACCAATAAATTCCCAAACAATCATACCAGACAATATATAAGGCGCATAAACCACAATATTGGTGTGAAACAACCGACTAAATACCACCGACAGCAATACCGTCATACCCAAAGGCTGAAGCATTGACCATGATATGCCAAACCAAGATCGACGCCATCTTGAGCGCAAATCAGACGCGACCAAATGCATCCAAAAATAACGTGCATTCCAGATCCCTTGAACATATCCGCTCACACATCATCCTTAGTAAAAAACAAACGAATGGCGGTTGTAATATGTCGCACGTCGTCATGCGACAACAATGGCGAGCTTGGTACATTGATCCCTCGGGCACTTAAAGATTCTGCAACTGGATGACTTCCTGGTCTTTTGCAATGAGGCAGCGTATGTGCCGGGTGAAAAAAAGGCCTGGTTTCAACCCCTGAAGTTTTAAGATGCGCTCGCAATAAAGCTTGCTTCCCCTGCTCATCCAAAAGAATCGAACACATCCAAAAAGAATGCCGTGTATTGTCGATTTCCTCATGCATGGTTAATGGTAAGTCGACCAAGTCTTCTTGATACCAGGACGCAATTTGGCGTTTTTTTGCCAAGATAACGTCGGCCTGCTCCAATTGCGCCAAGCCAATGGCGGCACAAATATTGGTCATTCTGTAATTGTATCCCAACACATCATGCCAATATTCCTGCGTTAAAGACACCCCTTGGTTTTTTAAGTGACACACTTTATCCATCACGTGTTTTGATGATGTGACCACCATGCCACCTTCACCCGTGGTGATGGTTTTATTGCCAAAAAAACTAAATGTCGCAACATCACCAAAATGACCCACGTGCTGATCTTTGTAGTACGTCCCAAAAGCCTCCGCGCAATCTTCAATTAAAAACAATTGATGATCCCGACAAATCTTGGTTAATGCATCCATATCGCAAGGCAAGCCATAAAGATGCACCGCCATAATGGCTTTGGTACGGGGTGATATTTTACGCACAACATCGTCAACATCCATTTGATAGGTGAATGGATTCGCATCAACATAAACCGGTTCCGCACCAACTTGTAAGATGGTGTTCACCGATGCCACATAGGTAAGTGTGGGAACAATCACTTCATCGCCTGCTTTTAATCCAAGCGCAAGCAGCGCAAGATGCAATGCCACGGTTCCATTACTCACGGTGGTTGCATGAGCAATCTTGGTATACGCAGCAAAAGACGCTTCAAAACGCGAGATGAACGAGCCTTTGGAGGAAATCCAGGTTTCATCCAAACACTCATTGACATATTTTTTTTCAACACCGGTAAGAAAGGGTGCATAAACAGGTATCATTTAAAAACACGCTCCAGCAAATTTAAATCCGTGAAGACGAACCAAATCATCTCGTTGTGCTTCTTTTAAATCTTCCCTCATCATTTCTATGACCAACTCATGAAATTTTATTTTGGGTGTCCAGCCAAGCAGCGTTTTGGCTTTGGTTGCATCGCCCAAAAGACTTTCAACCTCTGCGGGTCTAAAATATCTTGGATCAACCTCAATAATGCATGCTCCAGTGGCACGATTATAACCTTTTTCATCTTGATTATGCCCCGACCAATCGATTTCAATGCCCACTTCTTTGGCAGCAACCTCAACAAATTCGCGCACGGAGTGTTGTTCTCCCGTGGCAATAACAAAATCCTCTGGTTTTTCTTGTTGCAACATCAACCACTGCATTTCAACATAGTCTTTGGCATGACCCCAATCACGTAAAGCATTTAAATTACCAAGATACAACTTATCCTGAAGTCCAAGAACAATACGCGCCAAAGCCCGTGTGATTTTTCGGGTCACAAATGTTTCCCCACGAACGGGAGACTCATGATTAAATAAAATCCCATTACAAGCATAAAGCCCATAAGCTTCTCGATAATTAATCGTCATCCAATAAGCATACAGTTTGGCCACTGCATAAGGACTTCTGGGATAAAATGGCGTGGTTTCTCGTTGTGGTGTTTCTTGAACCAACCCATACAACTCTGAAGTACTGGCCTGATAAAATCGAGTTTTGGCTACAAGCCCATTGATGCGAATGGCCTCCAACAAACGCAATGGACCCAAAGCATCGGAATTGGCGGTGTACTCTGGCTCTTCAAACGAAACCGCAACATGACTTTGTGCGCCCAAGTTATAAATTTCATCGGGTTGAATGTCTTGTACAATGCGAATCAA
>CAISSD010000241.1 GCA_903887975.1 uncultured Legionellaceae bacterium
GACCTGCAAAGCCGTAGTTCAGAGGGCCAAGTCAATATTAGCGGCTGGATCTGACTTTTTTTCAGCCACCAGTCCTCACCATCGCATTCAAGGCCCTGAACTGCATGAACGGCTCATGCGTAAGCTCGTGGAATCAATGCTCGAACCCTGCCAAGACAGCATGGTGACCTTAACGCAGGCCTATAACGCCTTTTGCAGGCTGGTTCAACAGAGTCACTTAAACCCCATTAAGCGCAGTCAGTTCAAACCCAGCATACGTGATCTAGTAGTGCAGCAATATGGTGTGAAGCTGCGTAGAGACGTTCCCGACGTAAATAATCGGCATCAGGAGGCATGGAAGGGGGTAAAGCTGCTGGACTTTGAAACCCTGGCGGCATGATGGTCCGAGTGGGATTTGGATCCGATCTGAAGAAGCGCGTGTACTTGAAGAAATGATGAACAAATTAGTTCTTTGGCAAAATCGGGAAAGGATTGTTCTCTAAATAATACTGATATCCTTTGTCCAAAAGACTATCAAAATATGGGTCTCTAGATTTGGTAGCATGTTGGGATTGAAGGTTGGTGATTTGATCAAGTATGAGTTTTGCCTCCGGATCTCCCAAATCACTGGCCTTTTGCCACCACTCCCGAGCTTTTTTTGCGTCGGGTTCAACACCAATTCCCTTAACATAACAACCGCCTATTTGTGTCATTGCCGGAATGACACCTTGGTTTAAGGCTTTCATCATCCACGCAAAACCTTCTTTATGTGCATCGCCATTATTTGGATCATCGTACAACAATTCCATAGCAAATGCATATTGTGAAAGTTTATCGCCTTGCTCAGCATATTTTCTGTAAAGCTCCATCGTTTGGCGTGCCCCGTATGGTTGTCCTTGTCCAACGGGATATGCAATTCCGCAACTATTCAAAATTTGCGTCGCCGTTTCACTTCCATTGTCAGCAGCAAATTTAAGAAGCATTTCGGCTTTATCCGGGTCTTTCGGAATGACCTTCCCATTAAGATAGCACAATGCTAATCCGCATTGTGCTATATCCTCTCCTTGATCTGCTGCCAATTGATACCATTTAAGTGCCGCCTTTGGGTCTTGATTTACGCCACGTCCTTCATTGTAGCAATGCGCCAAACCGCATTCTGCTGAGGCGTTTCCCTGTTCAGCTCCCATTTTATACCATTTAAATGCTTCTATAGTGTTTTCGGGAACGCCTTCGCCTTTATCGAAATAAAATCCAAGACTCCATTGAGCTTCAGGATAGCCTAAATCGGCCGCCACGCGAGTCAAACGGATTGATTCTGCAATATTATTAGTAATCCCATGTCCGTAGTATTGATGCAGTGCATTAAGGTACGCAAGTTCACCATTTTTAAGTCTATTCTCTTTCAGGAAATGAAAGCCGACTCCCGCTGTGCAAAGAAGCAGCGCCAATATTAATCCAAAAAAAATGAAAGAATTACTTAATAAACGCCTAAATCTGTGCAACACCGCGATGCCATATTTGACCGAACCAAGAATGGAGTATGAACTATGCTGCCAAAAAAAGCCGGCAAATAGGACAATCGTTGTCGCAATTCCGTATGTGATGAACGCTGTTTTTACATTTGATGGATTCGCAATATTGTCAAAAACTAATGGAATTATGAAAGAGGTTAATCCGATAGCCGAAAAAAGGGAAAAATTACCAAGAATGGATTTATCCTTTCGGATTCTGGATACAAATGAACTTGCTACAGTTTCACACTCTCCTCGCGTTGGCAATAACCCGTACATTACGCGGTTGTTTTTTTCTAAAAATAGCAAACACCGACCAGCCATAAAAGTGGCGTGTATAAATAATAAAGCAACAATTGTAATCCCATAAACAATTACTTCGAACAGTAGATCATCTGCAGAGAACCGTGCGATCCAGAAATAACTAACCTTGCAGATAGCGAACGAATACAAAGTCAGCATTATATTGCTGGCAATTCTAGAATCTGGCCACCAAAAAGAGCATTCTCTCGTGGATGTGGCATCGGCTTCTTTCTCCACCTTCTGTCGCGTCAATGGCTTGCGCAATAGTGTGAAAATACTTTCATGTGCTTGTGAGGTTCGTTTGTCTGTATTATTGAGTGATTGGGAGTCTTGTTGTTCGTTAATGTCGCCAGTCAGTCGGATGTCAGAAAATCCGAGTAATTGGTAAATCTTTATACGTTCATCGCTACCTTTTCGAATGACGATTGTTGAAGCGGTTAATACTCCTGATGCGACAAGTTTTCGCAATTGTCCAATGGTGCACGGGCCAAACGCTTTCTTGCCGATCAAATATTCCCACTTTGGCTCATTTTCCTCAGAAGCCTGCAATACTATATTCCCCGCACAATGTGGGCAGGCGATTGTCTGACCAATGTATTCGGTCACGAAACTGATGTGTCCACCGCAAAGACTGCAACTAGTTTTGATTTCACTGGTCATACGTCAATGGCTGAGGTTTGGTTCTCTACAAGTCTGGGTGATTATGACTGGCCCTTTACCCTTCCATCAAGTCAAAACATAACACATACGTTATCGTTTATTTGCCAGACTTCTGGAGTGCGAAAGAGCCTCGACAGTCAATTGGCCGCCTTCCTGCGTAAACAGCGGGGAGATCTTTCGTATGCCCAGTTCGCCAAAAAGGCCGGCGTTTCCCACATGACGCTGTACCGGGTTGA
>CAISSD010000242.1 GCA_903887975.1 uncultured Legionellaceae bacterium
AGTTATTTAATTTTAATAGAGATGTGTCTATTATGGCTGGTAATTCAGAGGATAAAGAGCTTGTAACATATTTGGCAGATAACCCAAACCTATCAGACGATGAACGTTACGAGCTAGCCATTAACATTGCGCTCGTCTTTCACAACATGCATTCATCCCAGAAGAGTCCCCCCCTATTTATTAATCACAAGAATATAATGATTGATAATAATAAATTAGCTAGCTTTAAAATGATTAATTTTACACCTCTTTCTCCTGCCGATATATATATAAATATTCATAACTTACTGCCACTTATTTATGAACCCACAGAGTCACGCCTGCGTAAAGGAGAAATGCATCCAAAAAGTATGATTTTCAGACAAGAAATGGTGGGTGATTATGGTGTTCATTATGGGAGGGCGACTCCTGAAATAAAAATGGATGAAAAAAATAATGAGTATTTTATAGATAAACAGGGTAATCAATTGAAGAAAGGCGCTCCAATGAATGAAAGGAAGCGCATTTACGTTCCGGGATACATCTACATCTATATTGATATTGATACTAGTAAACCAGAAAACACAGGCTATGATGCGTTTAACTATGAGGTCTTAAATGGTTCTGGTGCGGTTGAAGGAGGAACTATAGAATTAAAAACTATTGAATGTAAAACACCTTTAACATCAGATACATTAGAAAGTAACTTACAGCCATTCGAGGCTATGATTAAAAAAATAATTCAAGATAAAGGTTATCTTCAAAAAAAAGAAAATGATTTTTTAATTAAACTTTTTACAATTGACACAAATAATAGCCCTTCAGCACTTGATATTGCAAGAAAATTAACTTTAGCGCGTTTTCAATTAGAAACGTATGATAAAAAAATATCTGAATTACTAGAAGAGCAGCAATTGGCGATCATTAATACACTTAATTTAAAAAATACATTACCCGAGAATAGAGAGCAAACATTAAAAGACGCTATTAACAAACAACCAGCCAAAGACGCATCAAAAAAGCAGCAATCGGGGCTCATTAATACAGATAATTTAAATAATCCATTGCCCGAGAATAGAGAGCAAGCATCACTAGACACTGTCAAACAACAAGTCATAGACGCATTACAAGCCGCCATGAATGCTAAGGGTTATATGAGTCATTATGAGTCAAGTGATGAGCAATCTTCAAAAAAAAATAAAAACTCAGAGCTCGAAACACTCCAAAAGGCCATCAATACGAAGTTAACAACAATGAATAACATAGATGAAATTAGAGACGATTTAATCGAATTTGCAAAAAAAGCCAATCAATACCGTTACAAAAATTTTGGTTTTTTCACACCCACCGAAACCGCTTCATTAAAAGCACTTAAAAAAGCGCTCGAGGGTATTGTCGAACTGGGAGAAATTGAACCTGCACAATATACCACTTCAACATCACTAAAAAAGTAAAAATACCCACCGGAGTATGTCTCATGATATACTCCCTTATTTACGCATTAATTTATGAACCCCTACAATCAAGCCATTTTTCTAAAAAGTGCCGCCAAAGTCTCGCAACTCCCCGACGACACCGGCTTTGAAGTCGCCTTTGCCGGGCGCTCCAATGCGGGTAAATCCAGCGCACTCAATTGCTTAACCGGCATCAAACAACTGGCCCGCGTCAGTAAAACCCCAGGGCGCACACAATTGATTAATTTATTCACCGTCAAGGACGCTGATCATCGGCTGGTTGATTTACCAGGTTATGGTTATGCCAAAGTGCCCCATGCCGTTAAAGAAGCCTGGCAAAAAAATTTAGCCCATTATTTGGATGTGCGCCAAAGCCTGCAAGGTTTAATTTTACTCATGGATATTCGCCATCCTTTAAAAGAACTCGATGAAACCATGGTGAATTGGGCCTACCTACGCGAATTACCCGTACACATTTTACTAACCAAATCAGACAAATTAAGCTTTAGCCAGGTACAAAGCACGGTGTTGATGGTAAGAAACCATTACAAAACCCTATCGCATTTATTAAGCGTTCAAGCGTTTTCTTCATTAAAAAAACAAGGATTAGAAACCTTAATTGCACAATTAAACGAATGGATGCAGTGGGGTTAACCTTCCATCGTCACACGAAGCGCCTGCTCCAACACCGCCATACTGATGTTGTTCTCTCGAAACGCTTTATCTATGGCAAAATTAATATCGCTTTGTATGATGTTTTTTTGATTCACATCATTAATCAAACACAAAAGTTGAAACATTAATTTACTTTCACCAAAAGAGCGAAACAATACCAAGGGCTTCATCGGCCCAGTTTTAATCACATCTTTGTGCGCATGCGCAACACTTAATAAAATGTCGCGTACTTTTGCCGTATCTGAATCGTAAGCCACCCCAACTTCACAATTAATCCGCCCCAATTTGTCACTAAACATATGATTCACCACCCGTTGGGTTATCAAATCAGAATTAGGGATGATGATGTCTTCTCGATAAGGGGTCACAATTTGTGTGGAGCGTACTTTGATTTTTTTAACAAATCCCTCAATACCATCCACCGTGATCCTATCCCCTGGCTTGATGGGCTTTTCAATCAATAAAATTAAACCCGACACAAAATTATTCACAATACTTTGCAAACCAAGCCCAATTCCCACCGACAATGCACCCGCAATAATGGCAAGACCGGTAAAATTAAATCCCGACAACAAAAATCCAATCAATACCGCAATGGCAAACCCGATGTAATTCAAGAGTGATGCCAATGCAACTTGTGTTTCTTCTTCGGTATCCGCTTGGCGCTGACGCGTGATGTA
>CAISSD010000243.1 GCA_903887975.1 uncultured Legionellaceae bacterium
GGAATGGCAGATTCAGGCATGACCACCAATTGAGTTTCTGGTAATAATTTTTCTAATTCTGTTTGGTAATGGTTTAGTATCGTCCAAAACAAGCGTTCGTCCCATTTTTCACGCATCGACAAATTGGCTTGGATGATGCCAACATGAAATGGTTTTTTCAAAGCGTGCTCTTCATGCGCTAAGCTTAGAAAAGAAGGACATAATATCAATGCAACACACGCCATAAGCCAATATTGACGTTGTATTCGATTGGATTGTACGGCCCAAGACAACATGGATGCCGCCAAGCAGATCATAAACCCAACACCGAAAATACCCAAAAAAGGGAGTAAGTTTCTGATTGGCGCGTCCATTTGGCCAAAACCCAACAATAACCATGGAAATCCCGTTAAAAAATGGCTTCTTAAATATTCGGTTAAGCACCAAATCGAAGCAAATAAAATTGATAAAAAAATTTTATGATGATTGGGACTTAAAACGGCGTAAAGCCATGCTGAAAATCCGGTGAATAATGATAAGTAAGCAACAAACAACAATGTTATCCCTGCAGACAGCAGAGGATTAAGGTGCCCAAACTCATGAATGCTCACATAAACCCAAGAAACCCCCAATCCAAAAAAACCAAGACCAAACAGAAACCCAATGACAAATCCCTGTTTGGTTTTGGAATGGTTCAGTACATTGAACAGCAAAGCCAACCCCAGAATCATCATCCCTGGTATATGAAAAGGAGCAAAACCCAAAGGCATGAGTAGTCCGGCAAAAAATGCCCCAACCCATGGATGTTGTTGTACTAATATTTGAGAACGATGTTGCTTTTTGTCAATAACAAACGAAGTGCTCATTTAAATCTCAACAGCCATGGTGTCTTGCTCTTTTTTTTGAATGTTTTTTTGAAATGTGTTGTCTTTAAATACATTAACAATCTCGCCATGTTCCATGATCACAACAGTATCACAGTATTCTTTTAAAGAAGCCACATCATGTGTTGACAAGACGATGATTCGTGACTGCTGAAAAAGATCTTGGGTGCGTTGCTTACATTTTTCTTTAAAGGCCTCATCGCCAGTGCCAATCATTTCGTCCAAAATAAGAATATCAGGCATAAAATGTGTGGAAATGGCAAATGCAAGGCGCATGAACATTCCGGTTGAATAAGTCCGAATCGGTAAATGAATGAAATCGCCAAGCTCTGCAAAATCAGCAATCGCATCAACCGAAGCTTTGGCTTCTTTAAAGGTATACCCCATGAAAATTAATCGAAATATGATGTTTTTAATACCCGTGGCATCAGGTTCCATGCCTAAAGTAAAATCAGTTAAGGCATTGATTCTGCCTTTGATGATGGCGCGTCCCGAAGTTGGTGTGTAAACTTTGGATAGAACGCGAAGCAGGGTGGTTTTTCCTGCGCCATTATGTCCATAAATACCAACACGCTGTCCTTCTTGAATCTCAAGGTTGATGTTTTTTAATGCGTGAACATGCGTGGTTGGTGCATCAAGAGCTAAAGAACCACCAACAACTTTAGATAAACGATGATACATGCGTGCTTGTAATGAGTGTGATTTTAATCCTGCCACAGGATAACTCATGGATACATTTTCAAGTTTAATCATGATTTACACCCATAAAATAATTCTTTTGTTAAAGCGGTGGTACATACCAAACATAAACAGAATGCTCATCATGGTCCATAAGATTAATGATGTGTAGGCCATAGGGTTCACATCAGGATTGCCCAACAATGGATTTCGTATGATTTCTAAAAAAGAAGCCAGGGGATTGATGTAAAAATACCCTCTTAAGTGCTCAGGAATAGAATCTATTTTCCACAAAATAGGCGTTACCAAAAAAGAAATGTTAAGTAAAGAGGAGATGACTTGAGTCACATCTCGATAACGCGTACAAATGCAGGCTAAAAAATAAGAAACGCTGATTAAAAACAAGA
>CAISSD010000244.1 GCA_903887975.1 uncultured Legionellaceae bacterium
AGCAGGTATTCTATGCTTTGGTGACGGATCATAAAAAACAAGAACAGGCATTGCAAAAAATCAATCCTCTACTCTATGGCATTGCCTTACAAAATTTTGAACAAGACTCCCCCTTACATGGTTATGTTCGCGGTGCTCAAGTGGTTGGTGCCTCAGAAAACAGTAGTGGATGGCGTGCAGGACTTCGTCCTGGTGATGTCATCATTATGGCCAATCACACGCCCGTTCAAAATGCCAAAGCACTACAAGACATCGCCAAGAAAAATCCCAAACAACTGTTGGTACAAGTTTTAAGAGGAGCGGGTGCTTTATTCATTTTGATTATTTAAGGAAGGAAAATACGGCATGAAGCCATTGCATTTAATGCTCGCCATTTTGGTCCCTGCGATCTGGGGACTGAATTTCATATTCATAAAATTAGCCCTACACGATGTTCCTCCCATTTTATTGACTGCACTTCGATTTTTATTCTCCGCTTTTCCAGCTGTATTGTTCATCAAAAAACCCAAGATCCCATGGGATCTTTTGTTGGGTTATGGATTATTTATGTTTGGCTTACAATTTTCATTGTTGTTTATGGGATTACAAGCCGGTATTGCACCCGGTCTGGCTTCATTGATTGCACAGTTACAGATTTTTTTCAGCATGATTTTGGCCGCCGTATTTTTAAAAGAAAAACCATCAATATGGCAAATCATGGGCGCATGCATTGCATTTTTGGGTATGGGATATGCTTGGATGCATTTGACCGACACTGGCTCGACACTGGGATTTATTTTGGTGGTGGCGGCATCACTCTCATGGGGAATGGGCAATATATTTGTCAAGCTCATCAACCCCAAAACCAACATGATGGCATTGGTCATTTGGGGAAGCCTTGTGGCGTGTCCTCCATTAATGATCCTGTCTTATGCTTTGGAAGGCTATGACACAATCATCTCAAGCATCACGCACTGTTCTTGGTTGACCTGGGTTTCACTGTGTTATATTGTTTATTTTTCAACCTGGATTGGTTATAGCGCTTGGAGCTGGCTCTTAAGGACTTATTGCGTGACGACGATTGTCCCCTTTACTCTGCTGGTGCCTTTATTTGGCATGTTGGGGGCGTATTTGGTTTTTTCTGAGTCCATTCAATCTTGGAAAATCATCTCAGCGCTTTTGGTCTTGCTGGGTTTATGCATTCATTTGTTTGGATCGCACTTATTTTTGCAATACTCTGAAAAAAAATGGATGCAATCATGAGTCATGCACCACTGCCTATTTTTGACAGCATGCAGCATTTGGCAAAGAATAAGGCGCACGCAAACCTGACGAACCCAGAATGGATGTCCGATTTTGATGCATGCCTGGCGTTTTTAAAAAGCTATACCGGTAGCCTTGGTACATTCAACGGCTATCGCCGTGAAGTAGAGCGTTTGTTACAGTGGTGTTGGCACATCAAAAAAATCACCTTACGCCAATTAAAACGCGATGACATCGAGCAATTTGTTCGCTTTTGTCAAAATCCGCCAACCCATTGGATTGGGGTAAAAAAAACACCTCGTTACATCCTGACCCTTGGCCAACGAAGACCCAATCCCGAGTGGCGACCGTTTGTGGCCAAAATCAGTAAAGCAAAAAATCAACAAGGCGAGAAACCATCCCTTCAAGATTGCGCGTTATCACAAGGTGCTGTACAAGAAATTTTTGCCATCTTAAGCAGTCTATTTAACTTTTTAATTGCCGAAGAATATGTCGATGCCAATCCTGTTGCCCTTATTCGACAAAAAAGTAAATTCATCAGAAAACGCCAGCTCAATGCGCCCATTCGTCGTTTAAGTTTGTTGCAATGGACAGCAGTCCTTGAGGCTTCTGATGCTTTAGCAGCAGAAAACCCCAATCTTCATGAGCGCACACGATTTATGTTAAATCTTTTGTATGGGATGTATTTGCGTATTTCTGAGCTTGCAGCCAGTGATCGCTGGATCCCCACCATGAATGATTTTGCCAAAGATAGTCATGGCTACTGGTGGTTTACAACCGTTGGCAAAGGCAATAAAGAGCGCCAAATTGCCGTCAGTGATGCCATGCTTCAAGCCTTGATGCGCTGGCGCCAGTTTTTAGGGCTATCATCTCTGCCAACGCCTGCCGACAACAGTCCTCTGATCCCAAGAATTCGAGGCTCGGGCCCCATGAGTGATACAGCACCCATAAGACGCTTGATTCAACAATGTTTTGATGAAGCAAGGCATATTCTTCAACGCCAAAATCTAACCGAGGAAGCCGAGCCATTGGCCTTTGCAACAGTCCATTGGCTAAGACATACAGGCATTTCTGAAGATGTCAAAACAAGACCACGTGAACATGTGCGTGATGACGCAGGTCATAGCTCAAGCGCCACCACCGATCGATACATTGATGTTGAATTAACAGCGCGCTATTTATCCGCCTGGGATAAAAAAATCAAACCCGAGTCAGAAGATGAAAAGGAATTCTATGACAAAAACACAACCCCTTTATGATGTTGCCATCATTGGTGGAGGAATTAATGGGTGCGGTATTGCCGCAGATGCAGCAAGCCGTGGTCTTTCGGTTTTTTTGTGTGAACAAGGCGATTTGGGTTCAGCAACGTCGTCGCAAAGCAGTAAGCTTATTCATGGCGGTTTGCGTTATTTAGAATACCATGAATTTTCTTTGGTCAAAAAAGCCTTGGAAGAGCGTCAGAGATTATTAAACATCGCACCCCACTTGGTGCATCCCTTGCCTTTTGTATTGCCTTATCTCAATCAAGAGCGCCCTGCTTGGCTTATTCGTTGCGGACTTTTCTTATACGATCATTTGAGCCGAAAAAATAAATTACCGCATACCAAAAAATTATCAAGACAAAAAAATCCCTTAGAATTTGATTGTTTGAATCATGACATTCAACATGGTTTTTTATTTTATGATGCCAGAGCGGATGATGCCCGGTTAACCTTAATCAATGCATTACAAGCCAACGTTCATGGCGCCGCTATTCACCCAAGAACCAGATTGATGAATGCACAAATAAAAAATGGCTTATGGAGCCTCACCCTACAAGACGCATCAGAAAAAAATCAGACCATGATAGAAGCGCGTGTGGTGGTGAATGCGACAGGTCCATGGCTTCCATCCACAAGCCGCCAACTCGGTATTCCTTTGAAGCATTCATTATCTTTAGTCAAAGGCAGTCATTTGGTGGTTAAAAAAATCCATGATGGCCCAGAAGCTTATTTACTACAACATAGTGATAAACGTGTGGTTTTTGTCATACCCTATTATGG
This sequence comes from uncultured Legionellaceae bacterium, assembly GCA_903887975.1. Lineage (GTDB taxonomy): Bacteria > Pseudomonadota > Gammaproteobacteria > Legionellales > Legionellaceae > CAISSD01. The sequence continues at coordinate 3,285 of CAISSD010000244.1, forward strand.
GAATCATTTGATTGGCACCACCGAAGTTCTTTTTTCTGATTCGCCAGAAAAAGCCCAAATTAACGCCGATGAAATCAATTATTTGCTATTGTTGGTGAATCGTCATTTTAAAAAAACCATTCATCACAAAGACATCATCCAAACATGGAGTGGCGTGCGCCCATTGATTGCTGATGTTGGTCACAAACCTTCAGGGTTAAGTCGAGATTATGTACTGGATTTTGATGTTCATCCGGCACCATGCATCAATGTTTATGGTGGAAAAATAACCACTTATCGTGTTTTGGCTCAAGAAGCTGTTGATCATTTAAAAACCATCATACCTAACTTAAAAAACAGTCAAACAGCAACAACACCTTTACCAGGTGCAATGCTTGAACATCAATCGTTACAAGAATACTGTGATGACGCCAAGCACCATTATGCATGGTTGGATGAAAAAATTTTAAATCGATACCTTCAAACTTATGGTACCCGCACGGAGATGATTTTGGAGGGATGCAGCAACCCCAAAGATTTAGGCAAAGCTTTTTCAGCGACCTGTTTTGAGGCGGAAATTCGTTATTTAATAAAGCACGAATGGGCGCAATGTTTGGAGGACATTCTATGGCGTCGAACCAAACTGGGTTTTGAGATGAGTGCTAGAGAGCAGAAAACTTTGGGTGATTTTTTATTTTCTATGATAGGGTCAAATCAAAAATAGATTCATCAAATTGATCCAACATTTCTAAATCAGCAAAAAACCAATCTTGTTCTGTTGTGTCCGATGTTTCATCCAAAGGTACAACCGCTTCAGATGTTTTGACTTCTGGCGGATTGGTAAAAAATGTTGAGGAATGGTTTTGTAGCTCTTGTTTGAGTTTAATCCAGCGAATATTGTGTTTGGTTTGCAAATGCTTGGACAATGCCGAGCCCGTGCGGCCAAATTGCTCGGCCGATTTATTTAAACTTTGAGTCTGTCTTAACTCATGTAGTATTTGTTCCAACGAATAGTCGGAAAAATTTTTTGCTGATTTATTTTTTTTATAAACACGTGTTTTTGACACAAGATTTACTCGATAAATTTAAACAAGTGTGATATTTTAAAATACAAATAACTCATTATCCAGAATTTTTTAATAGAATAATCCATCATCCATGAATCATTTTAATCCACTCGAAGCCACCAACCCCAACATCCTAACAGTCACTGACTTAAATCGCTTGGTTCGCTCTTATTTAGAACACGATGTCGGTGAAGTTTGGGTGGAAGGTGAATTATCCAACGTCACCCAACCCGCATCCAAGCATCTTTATTTCACCTTAAAAGACAACAACGCCCAAATTCGCTGTGTTTTCTTTCGTCATCGTCATCCTCGAGATGGCTTAAATCTTCAAAATGGCCAACATTTTTTAATCCGTGGAACGCTAAGTTTGTACGAAGCACGCGGAGATTATCAATTAATTGTTGAAACCGTGCGAGAAACCGGTATTGGTGATTTGTTTCGTCAATTTGAATTGTTAAAAAACAAACTCCAAGCCATGGGATTATTCGACCCCCAACGTAAAAAAAGCCTCCCACTCTTCCCCAAAACCATTGGCGTCATCACATCTCCCCATGCCGCCGCTTTTCACGATATCAAAACCACACTGGCACGTCGCTATCCTTTGGCCAAAGTCATTTTGTACGCCAGTGACGTACAAGGAAAACCAGCAAGCACCCAATTGATTCAAGCCATTATACGTGCAAATCTTGAAAAACACTGTGATGTCTTGATTTTGGCACGAGGGGGTGGCAGCATTGAAGATTTATGGGCATTCAACGACGAAAATCTGGCATTGACCATCAGTCAAAGTCATATTCCACTCGTCACCGGTATTGGGCATGAAACCGACACCACCTTGGCAGATTTTGTCGCCGATGTTCGTGCCCCAACGCCAACCGCAGCAGCTGAAACCGTAACCCCTGATGCAACAAAATTAATTCATGATTTAAAAATCATTGAACATCGTTTAACCAACCTTATGATGAATCAATTACAACACAAAAAAATGCTTTTACAACAATACCTACATCGGATCACATCGCCAGAGGCTAGAATCACCTCTTTTTGGCAACAATTGGATTATGTGCAACGCGATTTACACCAATCATGGATCAATTATTTGTACCATCGAACCCATCAACTAGAACAATTAACCAAACGCTTAACCATGCATCATCCCATGCATTTACTACAGCAAAATCAAAATCGATTACAAACACAAACTGAGCGGCTTCAACATCAAATGACACTAAGTCTGCAACATCATCAACAACGATTTAAAATTTTAATCACCCAACTCAATACCGTAAGCCCATTGGCAACACTTGAGCGGGGTTATGCCATTGCCATGCATCAAAATCATGTTTTGATGCACGCCACACAAGTCAAAAAAGGTGATACAATTAACATCCAATTGGCCCATGGCACACTTCACTGTGAGGTATGTTCTTGATGCTTGATTCACTCACCAATAGCCTAGAATTCATCATTCACCAAACTTGGTATAATGGTTATTATTTAGAACTCATGACTTTTGTTTTGTGTGGCGTTTATTTATTAAACATCTTGACTGGTGGTCGCTTACTGTATTTGGGTATTTTGCCACGTCACCCCTTGAGTTTACCGGGTATTTTTTTTGCACCGCTCTTGCATGCCAATTTCAATCATCTTTTTTTCAATCTGATTCCTTTGTTGGTTTTAAGTGATTTTGTATTGATGAATGGGGTGCATTATTATTTAATCACAACATTTTTAATCACTTTATTCAGTGGTTTATTAACCTGGTTTTTAGGGCGCTCAGCACTTCATGTTGGTGCCAGTGGTTTAATCACGGGTTATTGGGGCCTTTTGTTGTGTAATGTTTATCAACAAGGAACCATGATTGCGGTGATTCTTGGAATCATCAGTGGTTATTATTTTATTGGTATTTTGTATGGTCTATTCCCCAGCCAAAAAGGTGTTTCTTGGGAAGGACATGTGTTTGGTTTAATCGCTGGGATCTTCACAGCGATGGTATTACACTAAAAGGTTATTTTAATGTCTGTTTTTTCACTACCACCAAAACTTCAAACCAAACAAACGTGGGGACAATTGTATGGTTGCGCCTTAAATCTAGCGTTGGCAGAATTTTGTACTCAAAACGAGGGCGTAACATTACTGATTACCCCTGATCTTTTATCCGCCGAACAACTCAAAGCCGATTTACAATTTTTTTTGGGTGCAACAGCCTTATCCAAGAACATTCAATTGTTCCCATCTTGGGAAACATTACCCTATGATGTGTTTTCACCACATCAAGACATTGTTTCGGATAGACTGGCTTGTCTGAATGACTTACAAAACATGCAGCATGGCATTGCCATTGTTGCCGTTTCAACCCTAATGCACCGCCTAAGTCCCCAATCATTTTTAAATGGCCATCGACTGGATTTAAAAATAGGGCAACATTTGAAATTAGAGACCTTTAGACAAAATTTACAATATAGCGGGTATACCAACGTCAACCAAGTCTTGGAACATGGTGAATTTGCGGTTCGAGGCTCGATTATTGATTTATTTCCCATGGGTACCAACACACCCATTCGGATTGAATGTTTTGACGAAACCATTGATAGTCTTCGGTATTTTGATCCCCAAACACAACGCACCCTGAAAAAATCCGAACACATCCAACTCCTACCCGCACGTGAATTTCCCTTGAATGAAACCAATATTTCAACGTTCAGGCGCCAATTTCGCGAACATTTTACCGGTAATCCAACCATATGTCCTATTTATGAATCCATCAGCGCTGGACTCTGCCCAGGCGGCATCGAATATTATCTCCCGCTATTTTTTGAAGAAACGGCCACATTGTTTGACTACATTCCTGCATTGAGTGCCATTGGTCTTGTTGAGTCCGTCCATACCGAGAGCAATCAATTTTGGCAAGAAATTAACG
>CAISSD010000245.1 GCA_903887975.1 uncultured Legionellaceae bacterium
AATTCAATTCGTGTTTCTGTAGAATCAAAATCCAATGCGCCACGGGCTTTGCGTGTGGTTAATAACACCCCATACAACGCATACAAAGATTGAATCGAAGGCCAAAGTGCTTGATACTCCGGAGGTGTTGTACCTTCTTGAATCCAATCATGAACTTGGTTGTAGGTCAAGCGAGCTTTTGAATGAATCACCGCTCGATAAAATCGTTGTCGGCTGATTTTACCCTCTGCCGTCAACGCAATTTCGGCCACCATACACAGTCTATCCACTTTAGGATTAAGCGAGCAAATCCCATTAGACAATTCCGAAGGCAACATGGGCACAACCCGACCAGGAAAATACACCGAGTTGCCACGTTTGGCCGCCTCAACATCCAAAGCAGAACCAGGCTTGACATAATGGCTCACATCCGCAATCGCCACATACAATTGAAAACCACCTTTGGGCTTCACCACACAGCACACGGCATCATCAAAATCTTTGGCGTCCTCACCATCGATGGTTACAAAAGGCTGCGCGCGCAAATCAACTCGGCCTTTCAGCGCTTCTTCATCCACGGTTTGCGGGATACTGGCCACTTCACGAAGGACCTCTTGAGGCCACTCCACTGGAATGGCATGGGCCAAGATTGAAACATCGATTTCAATCCCTGGGGCCATGTGTTCACCCAAAATGCGCGTGACTTTAGCAACAGCTTTTGCATGTCGACTTGGAAACGTGATCATCTCAACCAACACAATTTGTCCATTTTTGGCGTGTAATGTTTCTTCAGGGGCAATCGAAATCTCTTGGGTCAAGCGCTTGCTGTCTGGCACCACAAAAGACACCCCATGTTCTGAAAAAAACCGACCAACAACGGTATGATTGGCATGAATCAAAACCTCATGAATTCTAGCTTCAGGACGACCGCGTCTATCAAGGGCGACCTGATAAGCCAGAACAACATCACCATGCATGACCGCACGCATTTCTTTAGGTGACAAAACCATATCCACGTCACCTTCATCAGGTATAAAAAAACCATACCCTTCAGGATGCGCTTGAATGCTGCCTTTTTGTAAAATAATACGCGCCAACAAACAATAACGCCCGCGACGATCTTGCATCAATTGTCCATCGCGCAACATGGCTCGCAAACGAAATCCCAAAGCTTCTTGTTTACCCTCGTCAACAATTTCTAATGTCTGATGCAATTGTGCACGCGACATAGGACGCCCAAATTCTTCCAAAACCTGAATGATGTATTCTCGGCTTGGAATGGGCTGTTCATATTTTTCCTTTTCTCGTTGATAATAAGGATCTTTCTTTAGATTCGCTTTTTTTGATTTTTTATGCACTTTATCATTGACCTCTAATTAACGGACGCTTATTTCAAAACATAGCCCGTACGACCCATGTACGCAATTAATTCGGATAAGGGTTTATCCTCACCCACCCAAAATGTACTTTTTATCAATTTCATTGGTGCTTGCTTAGACCACTCACAGACCGCCAAAACATCTTTACAATCCACCTGCTGCTCATGGCCTGGCTTAGATTCCGTACACGCCATGGTAAAATGATGATACACATAAAGCGCCGACCAGTGATTGGGACTTATTTTACTGGCCCATCCTGCTTTGGCACTGGACTCGACACCCGCATGGGTCAACCATAAATCTTGCTGAGATAAATTATGAATCATGACCAATTGAGCGGTTTTGGTCGACATAACCAATTGCGTGCGTTCAATGGGCAATGGTCTACAACTCAAGGGCAAAACGTCCCGAGTAAAGCCTTTTGTTGTTGTGATCATCAAAATGATCATCATAGTGTATTTCATCATGCTCCTTCAAGCAGTATAATCGATGTCTTTAGTACAATTTGGTCATCTATGAATATTCAAGACTACGTTTTTCAAATCACAACGCTCCACCATGATTGTATCATCAATTGGAAAAAAACAGGGACTGATTTTACGCATCAATCGCCTTTTGCATTAATTGAAGAGAATCATGCCTACAATTTTTTATTATGGCACGAAGAAGATTCTGCTCGCCGGGATGATTTGGGCTACGAATTTGTTTATCGAGCCAAACGCAACATTGATCATTATAATCAACAAAGAAACAATCGTATGGAAGCCATTGATGAATCACTTTTCAAGCAATTAAATCCAGCGTCTACCGATCAATGCACGGTTCATTCAGAGACGCCCGGGCAGATTATCGACCGCTTATCCATTTTAGCACTCAAATACCATCATATGAAACTTGAATCAATTCGCCCAACCGCTGACAACCATCACAAAGAACATTGCAGCCAAAAAGCATCCATCATTCAAGCACAGCAAAATCAATTACAACAGTGTTTACAACAATTGTTGTTGGAAGTTCAACAAAAAACCCGCACCTTTGTGCTTTATCACCAATTCAAAATGTACAATGACCCCTCTTTAAATCCTGAATTAAGGCGCTCATTAAAGACTGAATGAACGAGAAAGCGGAGATGTGGGGCGCGCATAGGCATCAGCCTCCGAATAAGCGCGCGTGGAGGGGATCGCAACGGGTTTTGCCGTCGATGTAAAACCATCTCCATATTTTTGCTTACCAAAAAATTTCGCCAATGAGCGCGTGGATTGTGCCGTTGCACCAAGGCCAAAACCAACGCCTGCAAAAACCAACCAAAAAGATGAATCTGAATCTCTCAATTCAAGGCCACCATTACCCATGGTGTACAAGAAATCAACTATTTTTTCCCCTTGTTTGGCACCAGAAACCAGCGATCGAGACACCTCAAAAGCATCAAACACCGGGTTTGCGGGTACGGCATCACACGCCACGCCATCATACAACATATAATCCAAATGATTTTGATAGCGCGGAGATCGCAACGCTTTGCTAAAAAACGTATTACTGGAATTTAATGCATAAGAATTTTCCAAATCGCGCCATTCATATTCTGAAGCATAACCGAATCGGCCTAATTCTCGAAAAATTTTAACTTGTTCTTCAAATGATAATGCTTCTTTTGCAGATACTTTTTTAGAGATGCTTGCCACATCTTCTGGATTTAAAACATCATTTAATAAAATAGACTCCGTTGGTAATTTAACATACAGTTTTTCATCAAGCTTATCAATAAAGATGATGACTGTTTTTGGTATATTGATTTTTTG
>CAISSD010000246.1 GCA_903887975.1 uncultured Legionellaceae bacterium
AAATGATTTATGCCGATGATGCCAAGTCAATTGACAGGGTCAAAACAGTGCCTGTTGACGATTCAATGCAACGACAATTTTCGTTAACCAATGCTGAAGCCGAACAACTGGCCTGTTATGCGTTGATTATTGAGCAACATTACGGCCGACCCATGGACATTGAGTGGGCCAAAGATGGTCAAGATGGACGTTTGTATATTTTACAAGCACGACCCGAAACGGTACAAAGCCGTGCCAATCCTCAGTCCATTGAGCGATATCATTTAAAAAATACAGGACCGATTTTGGTTGAAGGGCGCAGTATTGGTCATCGTATTGGTCAAGGGCGTGTTCGCGTGGTCACGGACATCAAAGACATGCATCGCGTTGAAGCAGGTGATGTGTTGGTGTCTGACATGACCGACCCTGATTGGGAACCCATTATGAAACGTGCCTCAGCCATTGTCACCAATCGTGGTGGACGTACGTGTCATGCGGCAATTATTGCGCGAGAACTTGGCATTCCTGCTGTGGTGGGTTGTGGCACGGCAACAACGGTGATTCGTGATGGCGATTTTGTGACCGTGAGCTGTGCCGAGGGAGATGTTGGTTATGTTTATGAAGGGTCGTTGCCGTTTGAGCGAACGCATTTGAATGTTTCCAGCATGCCTGATTTGCCCGTCAAAATTATGTTAAACGTTGGAAATCCAGAGCGCGCATTTATGTTTCAATCTGTGCCCAATGCAGGGGTTGGTTTGGCGCGTCTAGAATTTTTAATTTCCAACACCATCGGGATTCATCCCAAAGCATTGCTACAATGGGAACACTTGGCTGATGCGGATTTAAAACAATGGATTCAACACAAAACCGAAGCCTATGCGTCTCCGGTGGAGTATTACATTGAACGTTTAAAAGAAGGCATTGCCACCATTGCGGCTGCCTTCTTTCCAAAGCCTGTCATCATTCGTTTGTCTGATTTTAAATCCAATGAATATGCCAATTTGGTGGGCGGGACTTTATTTGAGCCCTTGGAAGAAAACCCCATGCTTGGTTTTCGTGGCGCCTCACGTTATGTCTCGCCAGAGTTTGAAGCCTGTTTTGCATTAGAATGTGAAGCGGTCAAACGTGTTCGAGAAAGTTTGGGCTTAACCAATGTTGAGATCATGATTCCCTTTGTACGAACACTTTCTGAGGCCAAACAGGTGATGATGGTGTTGAAAAAATATGGCCTAGAGCGTGGTAAAGATGGGTTACGAGTCATCATGATGTGCGAGGTTCCATCGAATGCATTGTTGGCCGAACAATTTTTGGCCTATTTTGATGGCTTTTCTATTGGCTCTAATGATTTAACTCAATTAACGCTGGGTTTGGATAGAGATTCAGCCTTGGTCGCAGCGCAATTTGATGAGCGTGATTTGGCGGTTAAAACATTGCTGCATATGGCCATCAGTGCGTGTAAAAAACAGGGGAAATACATTGGCATTTGTGGTCAAGGACCATCCGATCACGAAGATTTGGCCCAGTGGTTGATGCAAGAAGGTATTGACAGCATGTCTTTAAATCCCGACTCGGTGGTCAATACCAGTATGTTTTTGGCCAATTATGTGAAGCAAGTCTAACCATGAATGCTATTGATTCGATGGGTCCTGTGGTGTTTTGGGTGGCTTTGATTTTCTTTTTTGGTATTGTAGGGCGATATTTTGCCCTGCGCGCGCAACAACCAGGTGTTTTGGGTGAGTTGTTGATGGGGATGGCGCTGGGCAATGTGTTGTATTTTTTTGGCAATCAAACGGCTTTGATATTACGTGAAGGCTCCGTTGTTTTTGATGCCTTGGCGCACCTACTTTCCGGTCAAAAAGCCGATGTTGCTCCCAATGTTTTGCATGCACTCCAAGGACTCCATGGTGCGGATCGCATCAACATTGCCTATGTTTTGGATGGTCTTGCGCGCTTTGGGGTTATTTTTTTGTTGTTTATGGTGGGACTTGAAAGTTCTGTTTCCGAATTAAAAAAAACCGGTTGCGCCTCCATTCGCGTGGCATTGATTGGCGTTGTGATGCCGATGATGCTGGGCTTTTCCGTGGTGTGGTGGCTTAATCCCAATGCTTTGTTTCAAGAAGATTTGTTTGTGGCGGCCACCCTTGCTGCCACAAGTGTTGGGATCACAGCACGAATTTTAAAAGAGCTCAATCAATTAAAGACCCGAGAAGCCAGCACCATTATGGGGGCCGCCATGATTGATGATGTTTTGGGCTTGGTGATTTTGTCGATGGTGAGTAATGTGGTGGTGTATCACCGCATTGATGTATTTATTATGATGCAAACCATTCTGGCATCATTGTTGTTTTTTGCCACGGTGTTGTGGATGGGGCCTTGGTTGATTCGGCGTGCTGTGGGTTGGTGTTCTTTTTTAGCCATCTGGGAGGCTAAATTATTCATCGCGTTTTTGTTTTTATTACTGTTGTCTTGGATTGCAACATTGATTCAACTTTCAACCATCATCGGGGCTTTTAGTGCCGGTGTTGTGTTGCATGATGGTTTTTTTAGTGAACATACAAAAAATAATGATGGGTCTTTGGGATTAAAGACATTGATTGCGCCACTGGAAGCATTATTGGCGCCACTGTTTTTTATGTTAATCGGTATGCAGGTTAAAATCGAATCATTTGCCGATAACGGGGTGTTGCTGATGGCTTTGGGATTAACCGTCGTTGCGGTGATTGGCAAACTTTTGGCAGGATTGGGGGCGCATGCTAAAGATGATCGATGGTTGATTGGGTTGGGGATGCTGCCTCGTGGAGAAGTGGGTATTGTGTTTGCATCCATTGGGCGAACATTGGGGGTGATTTCCGATGGGATGTTTTCTGCAATCATTTTGATGGTGGTTGTGACCACGTTGATCACCCCGATTGCTTTAAAGTGGCGTATTGCTCGATGAGCTTTAATATTTTTCCATTGCCAGCTTCAATGTTAAGCGCATTAATGTGTTTCAGCATGATCTTTTTTTGAGTTTCAAGCGTCGACAGTCCTTGGATTAGTGTCTTGGGTGAAAATGCATCTTCATCCACCACAAGGCATGTGCCTTTGGCTTCAAAATAACGTGCATTGTCGATTTGATCGCCCCTGCTGGCTTTTTTGGATAAGGGCACCAAAAGGTGTAATTTTTTTAAAGCCAACCATTCATAAACTGAATTCGCACCCGATCTTGAGACTATGATGTCACTTGCAGCGATTAAATCGGGTAATTCTTGGTCGATGTATTCGAATTGTTGATAATGGGGGTGATGCTTGAGGCTTGAATCAAGATTGCCGCGGCC
>CAISSD010000247.1 GCA_903887975.1 uncultured Legionellaceae bacterium
AGAAGCGCCCTTCCCGCCAATAAATTAGCGCCACCATGTCTTAATTTTTTAGCACTGGAGCCCGTTAAGATGAATATCTTGTCGGTCGTTTCTATTAAATCATGAACGACATCCAATAGTCTGGGCAATTTCTGAATTTCATCAATGACAACATAACGTGTTGCATCAGGTAGTGCCCGCACAATCTCAGTTAATGCATCTGGATTTCTTGCAAAATGATTTTCATTTTTGGCTTCCAGTAAATTAATCATCAGCGCGTTTTGAAGCCAGGGCAACGATTTTAACAGGGTGGTTTTTCCAACACCCCGAGCACCAAATAAAAAAGCACTTTGACTTTTGCTAAGTTGTATCAATCGCTCAAACATTAATGACGCCATTTTTAGATGTTATTTTGCAAATTGTACGCCATTTTTTAAAAATATCAATAAAAATGGCGTTTAAACACCTCTGGTGTGATTGAATTGCTCGAATTCATTGGACGACTTAACATCATCTAAAACTGGCGTGTACACACTCGATTTGAAGTGCTGCTTTATTTTGGGTTTCAATGCTCTTAAAAAATCTTGAAAACGACGCTGTTGTACAACCGCCCTTTCATCACTTAAAACTTGATGGCGTATTAAATCATCCATTAATGACTTCAAATGCGCTCGCGTTTGATTGCAAACAATCAACACATCACACCCCGCCTCTAAAGCACGGGTTGCGCGGGTAAAAAGTGTGCCAACATCAGCCCCTTTCATCCCCAAACAATCACTCATGATTAAACCATCAAACCCATAAGCCCTAAGACCATCCAAGCAAATTTTAGAAAATCCAGCCGGATTGTTGGGATCAATGGCCTGATACACCACGTGTGCAGGCATGATTGCTGCCAATTTTTTTGCATGAATTAAATCAATAAATGGTCTTAAATCTTGCTCTTCCAATGCATCCCAAGTTTTGTTGCATACCGGCATCGTTAGATGTGAATCACCCAAAACCGAACCATGTCCAGGATAATGCTTACCCGTGGCGGGCATCCCAGCTTCATTCATACCGTCAATATAAGCGCTTGTCAAAATACCAACGACTTTAGGCGCATGATGAAACGCGCGCCCCAAACCACTGATGACTTTATTACCACCATCCACATCCAACACCGGCGCAAGGCTGACATCAACACCACAAGCCAAAAGTTCCTGCGCCATGGTCAAACCATAATGCCGCGCAAGCGTTTTGGCCACATTGGGATCGACATCATAAACCTTGCCAAAAACTTCCGCTGCAGGCAATGGAGAAAAGCCATGTCGTTGAAAACGCTGCACATAACCACCTTCGTGATCCACAGCAATCAAGATATCTGGGCGAATGGCATGAATGGCACTGGTTAAAGCTTGCAATTGCTCTTGATTTTCAAAATTTCTGGTAAACAATAAGACACCTGCAACCAAGGGATGTGCCAATAAAACCACATCATCTTCTGAAAGTATTTTGTCGGCAATATCAATAATCAATAATTGGTTCATGGATTGATTCGCTCCTCATCATCAAACATTAGTTTACCTCAAATCATTTCCAAACCAAGCTAAAAAGTAGATAATAAGTTTTTAACCTACTTTTTGGATGGGTTGCATGTCTCGTCGAATGAAAATCATGCTCATCAGCATTGGCGTTATCTTTGGTGCCATTTTAAGCTTTAATCTGTTTAAAACCATCATGATGAAACATTTTTTTGCCCATTATGAACCACCTGCAGTGAGTGTTGCTACCTTTGATGTTGTTGAAAAAGATTGGACGCCTGAAGTCCATTCGGTTGGTAATTTTGCCGCCATCAATGGTGTCGAGGTCAATGCCCAAACATCAGGTAATGTCGTGGGTATTCATTTTGAATCAGGACAAGTTGTGGCTGAACATGCCTTGCTGGTGGATATTGACGATGATACCGAGCAAGCAACTTTGAAATTTGATGAAGCGGCTTTAACCTTGGCGGCACTAAA
>CAISSD010000248.1 GCA_903887975.1 uncultured Legionellaceae bacterium
CACAAAGCGCATAAGCCATCACTTAATCTTAAAATCAACTGCTCGGCATCGGATAAAAAAGGCAAATGTCCGGATTTGGGATAACCATAAAAATTAAATTGTGGATATTGGATTTTCATCACCGATAAGACTGAATAAGGCACAATCGAATCCCAACGACCAAAATGATACGCCACCGGCATGGTTAAATGATGTAAAGCTTCTCGCAAATCCCATTCACCGAGCGCCATAACCCCGCGAAGAAGTCCCAGAGAACTGGGCTCTTGCTCGGGCAGTAAAGTGGGATCCAAGGGCGTGCGTTGCATGGCCACAAAAGCACTCATGGTGGCCAATGGATTGCGTTGAACTTTTTGGTGAAAATCATCCAAAACGCTTTTTTCAATTCCAGGCCAAGCGTCTTCGGCCAAAAATTTGGGCGAGCTTGCGACATTGATGAGTTTTGAAACGCGATGTGGGGCTTCAATGGCCAAACGTGTGGCATACAAGCCACCCAAAGACCACCCCAAGACCAAACATTTTTGCGGCAACACCTGCAACAAAGCCTTTTTAAATGATTCCCAATCCATATCAGGTGTTTGACCCATGCCAGGCAAATCAACCAACAAACATTGATATCGATGGCCAAGTCTTGCCACCAAATCACCCCAAATACGATGATCAAACCCCCAACCATGCAGACACAGTAGGGGAGCTCCCTCACCGCATGTTTTTAAGTAAACTCGTGAATGCATGTCAATAATCCATCAATGTCTTCACATTCGTGATGATGATTTAAAATAATCCGAAGTCCAGTTTCAGCTTTTCGAACGGTTGGTTGCCTTATGGCAACACAATCCATAGCACGCATTTTTAAATCTTGCGCCAACTGTAGCGAGCGTTTTGGACACCCCAGTTGCAATTGTTGTATGGGACCTTTGCAATCACGCCATGTTAGCGGTGAATGGGCAATTTGACTTCGAAAATAGGCCACCAATGCACTTAATTTTTCGCGTCTTGCATCGGCTTTTCTAATCCAGTCTAGGGTTTCCAAAACACCATAAGCCCATGCCGGACTTATGCCTGTTGAATAAATATACGGATAAGCCACTTGCAACAACGCATCAATCCAAATCCCAGAACCTGCAATGATGGCACCCTGAGAGGCAAAAGATTTTCCCAACGGTATAATGCGCAAGGGCACATCGTCAATCCCCAACCCCTCTTGTTTGACCAAACCCAAACCTTCTGGCCCCATCACACCAAAAGCGTGCGCTTCATCCACCACCAATCGATGATTTTTAGCCAGCCCCACCCGCAACAAATCCTCAAGTGGTGCAATTTGACCACTCATGCTGAATAAGCTCTCGGTGATGATAACCCCAAATTCAGGAGCACGAGCCAATTGATGCGCCAAGGCGTTTACATCATTATGCCTGTATCGTCCATACAACGCCTTGTGTTGGCGAAGTCCATGATAAATCGATGCATGCACTTCTTTATCAATCATCATAAACCGTTTTAAGTGCACCAATAAATGGACCACACTCAAATTGGCCAAAAATCCCGAAGAACACACCAAAGCATCCTCAACACCCAAGGCTTCTGCGAAAGTTCGTTCTAAAGTTTGATGAATGGGATGATAACCACAAACCACCATCGAACCACCACTGCCCACGGGATGTTGTTTGACGCCCTCTTGATAGGCTTTTTTTATGGCGGGGTTCGATGCCAAAGACAAATAATCATTGCTGCTAAAATTTAGACGCGAGCGGGTTTGAATCAACACATCTCGACGTCGATAAAGATTGGTTTGAATCTTTTCAGCTAAAAATTTCTGAATGATGGTGTTGTGCATGTAAGCCTAATTTTGCAAACAACTGGGCGTCATTATCCACCTCGGGATTGGGCTCTGTGAGTAATTTACTGCCCATAAACACCGAATTAGCGCCGGCAAAAAAACACAAAGCCTGCAACTCGTCACTCATCTCGGTTCGACCTGCGGTGAGTCGAATCATGCTTTTGGGCATAATAATGCGTGCGGTTGCAACCGTTCGAACCAATTCCACACCATCCACCGGTTTTGCATTGGCCAATGGTGTTCCTTGAACTGGAATCAGTCGATTAATCGGCACGCTTTCGGGTGGATGGGGTAAATTGGCCAATGTTCTTAAAAATTCGATGCGATCTTCTCGTGTTTCACCCAACCCAACAATACCACCACAACACACATTAATCCCTGCATTGCGCACATGTTCTAGTGTATCAAGCCTGTCTTGAAAACACCGTGTGGTGACAACTTTTTCATAATATTCGGGTGAGGTATCGATGTTGTGATTGTAATAATCCAACCCAGCTTCTTTTAAAATTTGGGCTTGTTGCACCGACAGCATGCCCAAGGTCATGCATGTTTCCAATCCCAATGCTTTAACTTCAGCAATCATACTTGCCAATTGTGGCATGGCTTTTTCTGGTGGTGAACGCCAAGCACCCCCCATACAAAAGCGTGTGGCACCCGATGCCTTGGCGGCTTTGGCACTGGCCAATACATCATTCAATCCCATTAATTTTTCTTTTTCAACATGCGTGCTGTGATGCCCGCTTTGCGAGCAATAACCACAATCTTCAGGACATGCACCAGTTTTGATGCTCAACAACGTTGCCAATTGTAATTGATTGGACTCATGATGAGTGCGATGCATGCTGTGTGCTTTAAACAGCAAATCGTTGAATGGTTGTTCATAAATTTGAGTGACAGCAGCCGCGGTCCAACGCTCTAAATCGTGCAACATGAGATTCCTGGATTGTGATGATCATCAATGTCGAACATGATAAACTCTACGGCCTGATTGTCAACCCAGAACTTGATTGATGTTGAACCAAAGCCATTTACTACAGCGCGACAGCAAACACGTATGGCATCCTGCATCGTTACTGAAAAGCGATCCCGCGCCACTTGTTATTGAAAAAGCACGTGGAAGCTATTTGTACACCAATGAAGGCCCCCTCATTGATGCCATCTCCAGTTGGTGGTGTAAATCTCTTGGCCATGCACACCCGGCTGTTATCGATGCCATTCAAACCCAATTGGGTGCATTTGAGCATGTTATTGGTGCCAACACCACGCACCCGCCCATGGTTGCATTGGCGGAAATGCTGCATCAAATCAGCGGGTTACAACATGTTTTTTTCGCCAGTGATGGCTCAAGTGCGGTAGAAATTGCATTAAAGATGGCACGACAAGCCATGCAATTACGAGGGCTTTCACACCGCACGGGTTTTATTGCCTTACAAGGGGGCTATCATGGTGAAACGCTGGGGGCATTAAGTGTTGGGGATCTAAGCCAATACAAACAGGCATTCAAAACCACGCCATTGGATTGTCACTGGATTTCACCCAAACCTTACGTTTCTGGGATGAACGATCCGCTATGGTTGAATGCCTACGACCCATGGTCCGATGTATTGGCGCAGTTAAATCTCCTCAAAGACACCACGTGTGCCATCATTGTTGAGCCCCTAATTTTGGGCGCCAGCGGCATGCATTGTTACAGTGCTGATTTTTTAAAACGCTTGCATCGTTGGGCCAAAGAACATGATGTCTATTTTATTGCCGATGAAATCATGACCGGTATCGGTCGAACAGGAACATGGTTGGCCTGTGATCATGCCCAAATCAAACCTGATTTGGTCTGTCTATCAAAAGGCTTAACCAGTGGCACCATGCCATTAAGTACTGTTTTGGTGGATCATCCTATTTTCGAACTTTTTGAACAAGCACCAGCCTCTCTGTCTTTTCTGCACTCCCATACTTACAGTGGGCACGCACTTGGCGTCGTTGCTGCACTCACCACGCTTCAAACCATACAACAAGAACATTTATTCAGTTACAGCAAAATGTTAAGCACGCACATGTTGAATGTGTTTCAATCCATCGCGCAAAAAACCAATGCCCTCACCAACAGTCGAAGTCTTGGGGTCATGGTTGCCGGCGATGTTTGTCATCAAAATGCTGGCATCATGCAAAAAATAACCGAACATGCACGCGCCAATGGGGCTTTGCTCCGCCCTATCGGCAACACACTTTATTGGCTTCCCCCACTAAACACAACGCTTGAAACCATTGATCAATTGGGTGACATCACCTTAAAATCAATCATCCAGGCATTGAACCAAGGTGTTTCATGATCCCCTGCGTTGGACTCATCGGCAATATTGCCAGTGGCAAATCAACCGTGGCCAAATTATTTGCCCAACATGGCATTGAAACCTTAAGTGCCGATGATGTTGCCAAAAAACTCACAGCAAAACATCAACCAGCGCTTGATGCCATCATCAAACACTTTGGTGTGGACATCATCACTGAAGATGGTGAACTGGATCGAAAGGCATTGCGCGGGTTGATGACTCATGATGTGAATGCACGCTTATGGTTGGAGCAATACTTGCATCCATTAATTCGAACATCCATTGAAGAAGCTTTATTAAAAGTTCAAAGTCCCTATGCCTTGATTGAAATTCCCCTACTTAAAGACAAAAAAGACTACCCCTATATTCAAAGAATCTTACTCATCACCGCTCACCATGAACAAAAAATCCAACGCCTTACCCTGCGAGACAACACCTCTCTTAACGACGCGAAGGCACTTTTGTCCATCCAAATGGATGATGAAGTTCGACGTCAGATTGCCGATGATGTGTGCGTTAACAATGGCAGTTTGAAAGCATTAGAAGAAAAAGTGGCGCATTTACATCAAAATTATCTCACCTGTTTTGCATGAATTATATCAAGAATGCTTGAGGATCCTGTGAGCGAACAATGTCAACATGCCCTAAAGAGCTTCAAATCAGGCATCAATATGATTTTGTCTTAAGTACTTCAATGTCTTGGCGTGTTAAGCCCGTGCTTGACATGACAACTTCAATGCTGATGCCTTGATTTAATAAATTTTTTGCAATGGTTTGTTTGGATTTTTTCTCTCCCTCTGCAAGCCCTTCAGCTTTTCCTTCAGCTAATCCTTCAGCTAATCCTTCAGCTAATCCTTCAGCTTTTCCTTCAGCTTTTCCTTCAGCTTTTCCTTCAGCTTTTCCTTCAGCTTTTCCTTCAGCTTTTCCTTCAGCTAATCCTTTGGCTTGACCCTCAGCATAACCATCAGCAATCAAGGTCTTTTCACGTCGCACCCAATCCCAATAGCTTTCATAGACTTCAAGCTCACCTGGTGTGTATGCAGACTC
>CAISSD010000249.1 GCA_903887975.1 uncultured Legionellaceae bacterium
AGTGAGTAGGCCTGAACCCGCTTTAACCAACAATGCATCATGATGCCCATGATAACATCCGTTAAATTTAATGATTTTATCGCGATTTGTAAAACCACGTGCCAAACGAATGGCCGTCATGGTGGCTTCAGTTCCGGAGTTGACAAATCGAATGCGCTCTATAGAGGGCATTAATGCTATAATTTTATGCGCCAGATGGCTCTCGGCTTCAGTTGGCGCTCCAAACGTGATGCCATGCTCTAAAGCGTTTCGAATGGCATTCATGACTTTGGGGTGGCAATGCCCCAAAATCAACGGCCCCCAGGAACCAACATAATCGATGTAACGGTGATTGTCTTCGTCAATCACATAAGCGCCCTGTCCTTGCTTAAAAAACACAGGCGTGCCATCAACGCCATGAAATGCACGCACCGGAGAATTGACACCACCTGGAATCACGGTTTTTGCATCTAAAAATAATTGTTGCGAACGTGTTGTCATCAATCAACCTTTGTTAAATTAAAAATTCACCCATCAATAAGCGCGCAACGGGCGCAAAATTTTTTCGGTGGATGGCACAAGGCCCCAACCTCTGCAACGCTTTCAGATGCATCGGTGTCGGATAACCTTTATGCACGGCAAAATCATATCCCGGATAAATTTCTTCCATTTGCTTCATCTCTTCATCTCGATGAACTTTTGCCAAAATCGATGCCGCACCAATTTGTGCGATTAACGCATCACCTTGAACGATCGCTTCGCAATAAATGGGCACATCCGGGGTGTATAAACCATCGACCAACACCTGAGATGGCTTCTGGGACAGTCCTTCAATGGCGCGCTTCATGGCCAGAAGTGTCGCATGATGAATATTAAGCTGCTCAATTTCAAACACTTCAGCACGACCATAGGCATAACACACTGCTTTTTCTTTGATGATTGCTGCAAGCTTTTGCCGTTTTATGGGGCTTAGTTTTTTAGAATCGGTCACACCCAAAATGGATTCATTCAGAATCACTGCCGCTGCAACCACAGGCCCGGCTAAAGGCCCGCGACCAACTTCATCAACCCCTGCAATCAACATGCATCCAATCCTATTTATGACCTTCTAAACGATACAAACCATACCAACCAACCAAATAAACAACACCAATCAACGCGCACAACATACTTAAATGCAAATTACTATGCCCAATATACAGATGATTGGCAACACCAACGCCAATGGCCTGAATCACCATCAACAACATGCTGTTTAGCGCTGACGCCGTTCCTTTGGTGATTTCGGTACTGAACAAAATATATCGGTACAATGGTGCTGCTGCCAACGCATAACCAAAAAAATAAACCATAAGACCAGGCACCAGCCAACGAAAATTATCACCAAAAACCCAAGAGCAACCCACCATGCTGAACAAACTCAAGACCGCAATCAAAGAGCCTATCCAAACCATTTGAATGATGCTGAATCGATGCGTCATGCGCTGCAAAACAACATTACCCAAAATAGCTGCTGTAAAAATGGGTAATTGCCAAATACCATACTCAATAACCGACACATGCGCCGCATTCATCATCATCACCGGCGCCAGCGCTATCCAAATGACGCAAGGCACACCAAGCAATCCAAAAATAAATGCCCCCAACATAAACGAGGGGTTCATGCACAACTGATAATAATTCGAAGCAATGGCTTTTGGGGCAATGGATGCGGGCTCTATTCGTTGACCATCTTCTTTGATTTGTCCAATAGGCTCAGGCATATACCGCCATAAGCCCCACAGTGATAACAATGAAAAAGCAGCGATGGTAAAAAAAATCGCTCGCCATCCCATGTGATGCACCAATAAAGCCCCCGCCAATGGTCCCAATAAAGGAGCGGTGATGGCGACATTACCCATAATCGATGACAATCGAATGGCATCTTTGTCACAAAACATTTCATGTAATGTGGCATAACCCACAACAGAAATAAAACACAAACCCATACCTTGAAAAAATCGTGCAATTAAAAACTGCTCCATGGTTTGTGTGAGCGCAATGATTAACGTCAACATAAAAAACAACGCTGCACCAATCAACATCACAGGTCTTCGCCCATAAGTATCGGATAATGGACCTAAAAAAATCTGTAATGTCGCACCACCCAAAATATAGGCAACCAGGGATGAGGCCACAGCCGTTTCTGGCGCATGAAATGTATGCACCACTTGGATCATGCCAGGCATGATCATGTCATTGGCAATGTAGGTTAAAAACTCGTACAAAACAAAATAGGTCATGAACAAAATGGCTTGGCGATACGAAATAGGAATCAATGGTTTTGCCATAATATACTCTTTAAATGGTTATCGTTTAATCATAGCAAAGTTCATAAACCGCAAACTCCGCAGCATTTTTATAAAATTCATCCGCAATAACATAACGTCCGACCACAGCCAGTTTATCATTAATGTACACCAAAGGCACTTCTTGACGCTTCCATGGCGCAATATCAAGCGATTGCAATATTTTTTTTAATGACTTCATGTGTTGAAGATAAACCAACTGCTCGCCATTTTGACGAAAACGAACGTCAATATGGGCACCATTTGGCACATAAAATCCAAACCCTTGGCGCAGTCGCATGGCTTTAATCGTCATTCCCTCCATGCATAACTCCTGTGGAAAAGCATCCCAAATACAACGACATGGTGCTTTTTTCGTAAGATTAGATTCCAAATACAATCTATTCTTAAATCGTCTTACGACATAAGAGCCACCCTCAAACTTAGCCTTAGCATCACCACGTGCGCCAACCACTTCATCAACAATAACATCCATTTGTTTGACAGAAGGCGCTTTGACTTGGTTTTTTTTAAACCAAAAACGCAACGCATTAATCAAGCGTCCACGCGGCAAAAAAGTCATGGCGTTTAGATCCAACTCGCTGGTTATCGTTACGTCCATATCCAAATGCGCCAAATCCGCCAAATTAGACTGCGCTTCTTGACAGTGAATCGCGGTTTTTGCAAGCTGTTTCACGGCTTGTGGCCATCGGGCTTTCAGTACTGGAATCACCTGATGACGCACATAGTTGCGCGAAAAAGCGGTGTTTTGATTGCTTTCATCTTCAATCCACTGCAATTGATGCCCGCGTGCGTAATCAACCATTGAGGCTCTTGAACACTGCAGCAAT
>CAISSD010000250.1 GCA_903887975.1 uncultured Legionellaceae bacterium
TCTGTTCAGGGCCCAACCCTTCGAGACGCGTGCTACGCACGCTCCTCAGGGCGAACGGATTAAGGAAAAATGGCTAAAATCGAGCTGATACAACATGGATTATTGGTATAAAATTTGGTTTAATAGAATAATATAATTTAATTAAGGATGATGATGATTCGGCAAGTCGGCATCGGGTTTTGTGTGTTTGGTGTTTCTGCTGTTGCGCAGGCGGCGAATTTTAACATTACCGTTAAAGAAGGAACGACGCTACCAACCATGATTGGTGCCGGCGGATTGGCTTCTGCCTATTACACAGTGACCAACCAAACCAACAGTGCGCGCAATGGTTATGTGGTGCAAGGCTTGCCACAGTCGGTCACACAAAACACCACAGGTTTAAATTGCGGTAATCCCCTTAATTTGGATGCGCATGCATCATGCACGTTGCAATTGGACATCACAGCCCCAGTTGTTACGAATTTTGCTTTGTGTTTGGGGTCTAGTTGCACCACTGCAGCAACACCTTTGAATGTTGTGCTAGAGCCGGGTTTCTCGCAGTTGTTGGTGGGTTCATATGACAATTTTGATTATAATGTTGTCCCTTTGTTGGCAGAGCGTGTATCGAATACTTCTTCCTGGGTTTATCCGCCATCGATTATAACCAATCTGCCCAGTGATTATGAAGCAGGAGGGGATGGTCTTTTTGATGCTTCTAGTCTAACTTCAGGTTTGTTGATTGCGGCTGGGTATTATAATAATGCCGTTCATCAATATCCATGGTTGGCGCAAAGCTCGGGTATGGGTGATTGGACCTATTCCATTAATAGCCAAACACCAGCTTTGCCAGATGACTTTAGTGATTATGGTTTATTTAACGCAACGGCTTGTGTTGGCCTATGGTGTGTTGCTGCAGGAAGTTATTATAGTATTGGGTCTTATGATTATCCTTTGTTGGCACAAACCACCGATGCTGGTCAAACTTGGTCTTATGCGGTTGATGGTGCAAACGCGCCTTCAGATATTGTGATCGGTGGCGGAGGACTTGGTTTTTTTAGTGCAGCTTGTGGTAATGATTTGTGTATTGCGGCAGGTGGTTATGCAGGACCTGATTATCAGTATCCTTTGTTGATGCAATCTATTGATCACGGTAGCACATGGGTTTATCAAATTGATAGTCAATTGCTACCAGAAGATTATGCGAATTCTGGGCAATTTAATGGCGCTGCTTGTGATGGTGGTTTTTGTATCGCAGCGGGTGGTTATGTCGACCTCAAAGGTGAGACGAATCTTGGTATGCCATTGGTAGCGCAAAATAATGGCCCTGAGAACTCGTGGGTTTACAGTATTAATGGTCAATCCCCCGGCCAACCTTCTAACCCAGTATTACCAGAAGACTATTTTTCTGGAGCAAATTTTTCAGCAGCAGCGTGTTCTAGTCAGATTTGTGTGGCGGCGGGGCAGTACAATTCATCGGCTGAAGGTTTTGGCGCTTGCCCCTTGTTGGCACAAACCACCAATCAAGGTACTGATTGGATCTACAGTATGGATTGCAGCACATCAACATTGCCTTCTGATTACAGCAATGAAGCGGTGTTTAGAGCCGCGGGTTGCAGTGGTAATTTTTGTATTGCAGTGGGTTATTATAACAATGGAAATGCTCAAGTACCTTTGCTGGCACAAACCAGGGATGCGGGGCAGACTTGGGCGTATGTTTCTCAAGGGACCTGGGCGTTGCCTTCTGATTTTGTGTATGGATACTTTACCAGCGCAGCGTGCTCGGGCAATACGTGTCTGGCTTCAGGCCAATATTCTAATAATCAAGGTTATTTCCCCTTGGCCATGCAAAGTATAGATGGTGGTGTGACATGGACGGCGACCATAGACAGCAGCAGTGTTTTACCCAGCGATTATTTTAATTGTGGATCATTCTTTGGTTCTTGCCTGGGTGCGCCATCCATGCTGCCGGATTCGTTGCAGGTTTTGCGGCATTGATGGGGGGCAAATTCGGATTTGCAGGATTTTTGCTTTCAATCCTGCAAATTATACCCTATAACTCGAAAATGCACGACAATCTCGGATTATAGTGAATGATAAAATATCCTCATTTATTAACATCACCAAAGATTTAGAAAAAATGGAAGCCATTTGCATTTGTTAAGAAGAATATACAAAGCAAATTGACCATGTTACGGTTTTGCCTTGGAAAATTGGGTTGAAAAAATATTTTTGTATTTAAAAAAAAGAGGTTGATACCATCAACCCCGCTCTAGTTTCTTTAAAAATGCCGCCACAAGACTTGCGGGCCATACTGCGATTAAACCATACACCAGTTTAAACACCAAAGATGATGCAAGAATAAAAGCGATGTTTTTATTTGGCATCATGCCAAAAAAAGCAATAAAACCTGTTAAAAACGTTGCAAAGCCTTCACTGATGCTTGAGGCAAGAAGGCTTCGTAGCCAAAACAATTTGCCATGCATCTTGTTTTTCCAATAGCTGATTAAATAAACATTTAAAAAAGCGCTGCTTAAAAAACCCAAAACACCGGCGTGGGTAAAGCGCAATACATTGCCCAATACTTGATTAAAAGCGCCTGTATTGTCCCAATAGTCGGGTGCAGGCAGAAGATTAACCCCTGTTAATAATATCGCAAACAAATAACCACAGATGATGGTTTCCCATACCAGTTTTCTCGCAAGTTTTGGCCCATAAACTTCAGCATAAACATTGGCCCAAAAAAATGAAAAGGTATAAATCAGTGTTGAGCCAGGCTCAGGCACCGGGCCTATGATCACCACGCGATAAGCCACAACCGTTGCTGCCAATAATAGCGTGATGTAGATCATGGCAATAAGACGCATGTATTTAAATTGAGGGTTACTATGGGTATGGCTTGAATCGATGGAATTCATGATGCCTTCGGTGATGGTTGTCATATTGGTGCGCTCCTAGCTTGGTTTAAGATCGTTGATGGTTTGTTCTTGTATGGCGGTGCTGATGATGTTGATGAGATCGGCTTGGGAAAATAGACCCAATAATTCGGCGGATGCATACAATTCTTGGGCTGATTTTTGTAATACACTGGCATCATGCACTGATTTTAAAATAAAAATGGTGCGGCAATCATCGAAATTCTGACCAATAATTTGGTACGTTGGTTTGATGGGTTCGTTTTGGTGCTCTTGGTATAAAGCATAAAAAGTAATGGCTCGGGCATCACAGGGTGAAAATTCTTGTAATAGCGCATCGTTTAAAACCAATTGTTGTGGCGTATAAATGACGGTTTGATTCTTAATGCCACTGATGAGCACCGAAAGTTTGACATCTAATTTGGGGTTTTCAACATCCACATGGATAATTTTACATCGATAATGTCGCATGTCCTTACAGCTTCCCTTTTTTCCTCAGGTGAGATCGTACCATCTTGATGGGGTGGTATCAATTGATTTTAAACGCAACTGCAATTAAAGTTGCGCACTTCAGGTAAATAAACGCTTTGATAGTCATCTTTTGCGCTTCAAAGGCAGCCTTATTTTCACCACCAAGCCGGTGCCTTTTTTGGGATGACGTAGCTCAATTTTGGCATGATGCATGGTGCAAATTTCATGAACCATCGATAATCCCAGCCCACTGCCTGGATTTTTATGGCCCAAAATTCTAAAGAATCGCTCAAAAACCCTTAAGCGTAGTGCCTTTGCAATGCCTGGACCTTCATCGTGAACCTCAAGGATGATGGATTTTTTTTGGGGATGAATGAAGACCATAATGGCGCTGTTGGGATTAGAATATTTGATGGCATTGTCCACCAAATTTCGAATTAAAATACCTATGGCGGTTTCATTACCCCAAAAAAGTGGTGTTTTTGTATCGTAGTCTAGAGACAATGAGATGTTTTTTTCCAGAGCAAGATGGGTCATCAGCGCTAAAATCTCACGGGTAAGAATGCCCAAATCCAACATGCTAAAATCGTGTTGCTGTTGTGCATGCGGTTGAAATTGACTCAAGAGTAATAGTTGTTGAATAATGTGTGTGCTTTTGTGAACGCTGTGTAAAAGTTGCTCGATGGCATGATTTTTTTCATGAATATTTTGAGTGTTTAATGCAATTTGAGCCTGAATTTGGATGGCGGCAATTGGTGTTCGAAGTTCATGCGCGGCATTCGCCGCAAAGCGTTTTTCGCGTTTTAATGCTTCATCCAGTCGGGCAAAAAGAAGACTTAATTCCTCAACCAAAGGTTTTATTTCACAAGGACTATTTTTTAAATAAACGGTTTCTAGATTTTGAGGGGCACGATGTGCAACCTCTTCTGTGAGTTTTTTTAAAGGCTCAAGACTTAATCGAATAATCCACCATAATAGGACGCTTGTGATGGGGATGGAGATCAGTAAAATGTAAAAATCATTATGAAGCAGTTGCGGTCCAAGATGCTTGTATACGGACTCGGGCAGCAGTGTTTTTAAATGAGCCGCATCCCAATAATAATTGACCATGGTCGAAAGCAGGGTGATGATGATGATGGTTAATAACACATTGGTGAATAAAAAACGTCGTATGGATGAAACCTTCATGATGTTTTTTGAGGCTTATGTTTGGGGATCATATAACCAATACCTCGAATGGTTTGGATGAAATCGGCATTGAGTTTTTTGCGCAAATTATGAATGTGCACTTCTAGGGTATTGCTGTCAATGGCATCATTCCAACCATAAAGGCTTTGCATGAGTTGATCGCGTGATAGAACTTGTCCTTGGTGTTCCAAGAGCTTTTGTAGTAAGGCAAACTCACGACGTTGAGTTGTTATGGATTTTTGATTGAGGGTGATGGTGTGTGCAATCGGATCTAAAATAATGTTTTGATACTCAATGACAGAATGAGCTCGTCCTTTATTGCGCCGGATTAATGCACGAATACGCGCGCTTAATTCATTTAAATCAAAAGGTTTGGTGAGGTAATCATCTGCGCCATCGTCAAGACTTTTGATTTTGTCTTCTAGGGTGTCTTTGGCGGTTAAAATCAGCACAGGCGTGGTGTCATTATCTTGTCTTAGGTTTTTTAAAAGTTGTTGTCCGGATAATTGAGGCAAACCCAAATCAAGTAAAATGACGTCAAATGTTTCTGTTTTTAAAGTATTCATCACTGCTTTGCCGTCTTTTAACCAATCCACAACATAACCCAGTTGGATGAGTCCAGTTTTGACAGCATCGCCCAATAATTCGTCGTCTTCAATCAACAGCAGTCTCATCTTCATGACCCCTTAGTGCTGTTGTTTCTCCACCATATGACGCGTTAGATACATGGCTTGTAAAAATACAAACACCAGTGTAAATCCTGCGCCACCAAAAAGTTTAAAATTAACCCAAAAGTCGGTGTCATAATAATAGGCAACATAAAGATTCATGAGCCCCATCAGAACAAAAAAAATCGCCCAAGCATGGTTTAGTCGGTACCAGATTTTATTGGGAAGCTCGATGTTGCCGTCCATCATTTTTTGAATTAACGGTTTTTCACCAATAAAGCTTGATCCCAAAAAGACCAATGAGGATAACCAATAAATACCCGTTGGTTTCCATTTGATGAACCAGGGATTATGAAAAAACAAAGTCGCTCCACCCAAGCTTAAAATAAGCCCTAAACTGATGAGGTGCATTTTTTCGTAGCGTTCGGTTTTAATTCGATTAAAAACGACTTGAATGATGGATGCCACCATGGCAACGGCCGTAGCCGTGTAAATATCAAAAGCTTTGTAGCA
>CAISSD010000251.1 GCA_903887975.1 uncultured Legionellaceae bacterium
AAACCAGCATCTTGTAACTGTGTCAATAAGCGTTCAACCGGTATACCCACCACCTGAGCCAACTGCTTAACCGTCACATCCGCCATAATCTAATCCCCTTACCGTTGTCTCATCAAAAAACAACTTGTTTTATATACATTTAGTCCTGAAACCATGACTCGCGTGCCTTCATGATCAAAGCGCCAGCTTGTTCTTTGGTCAGATTAGAAAGCTCTAGCAATTCATCAACCGATTGCTCCGCCAAGTCATCCAATGTCAAAATGCCAGCTTTTGCAAAAATTGCAACCAACTCAGCGCTCATGCCACTCATGGCCATTAACGCATCATTATTCGACAACTCACTTGTTTTGTCATCAAACGATAAAGCCTGCGCCAACAAATGATCATTTGCTCGGTTTCGTAATTCTTCAACAATTTCATCATCAAACGCATCAATGGCCAGCAATTCTTCTGTGGGAACATAAGCAATTTCTTCTAGAGAAGAAAACCCATGTGCCACCAACAATTGCGCCAACTCTTCATCAATACCTAAATTGGAGATGAATAGATTTAACGTTTTATTCGATTCTTCTTGGGTTTTGCTTTCAAATTCTTCCACGGTCATCACATTAAGCGTCCAACCACTCATTTGACTGGCCAATCGAACATTTTGACCATTTCGACCAATCGCAAGTGACAACTGCTCTTTTTGAACCGCCAAATCCATGGTGTGGGTGTCTTCATCAACCACAATGGAGACAATTTCTGCAGGCGCCATGGCATTAATCACCAACTGTGCGGCATTATCATCCCAAAGCACAATATCCACACGCTCGCCACCCAATTCATTCGAAACCGCTTGTACACGGGCACCACGCATGCCAACGCAAGCGCCAATAGGATCAATGCGCCCGTCATTGGTTTTCACGGCAATCTTAGAACGATGACCCGGATCACGCGCCGCGGCTTTAATTTGTATGGTGTTTTCACCCACTTCAGGAACTTCAATGCAAAATAATTCCGTTAACATTTCTTTGCGTGTTCGACTCACCATCAATTGCGGACCACGTTGGCCATCTACAATTTCATACAAATAAGCGCGAACCCTGTCATTCACACGAAACATTTCTTGTGGCAACATTTCTGTACGCGGCAAAAAAGCCTCCGCTTTACCACCCATATCAATGATAATATGATCTCGTGTTACTTTTTTAACGGCACCATAAATTAGGTGACCTTCTTTGGCACGAAATTGATCAATGATCTGACGACGCTCTGCTTCACGAATTTTTTGTAACAAGACTTGCCGAGCACTTTGTGTTGCAATGCGTCCAAATTCAACCGAAAGCATGGGTTCTTCAATGCGTCCACCGATTTCAATATTGGGATCGCGTAATTTCGCCTCAGCAAGCGTTAACTCTCTTTCAGGATACACTATCTCATCATCGGGCAGCACATCCCAATAACGATGGGTTTCATATTCACCCGTTCGATTATCCACTTTAACACGAATCCCATAATCCACGCCTGAGTATTTACGTGTTGCTGATTCCAAAGCGGCTTGTATCGCCTCAAGCACAACTTCCTTGCTGACCCCTTTTTCGTTGGATAATGCCTCAGCAACCAATAACAATTCTTTGCTCATTATTCGCCTCACTCGTTGACTAAATTGGCTCTTTGTATGTTTGAAATCATGAAATTTTGTTCCACACCCTCAACGGTTAAAACCACGTGCTGGGTTTCTACCGATTGAATGATACCCAAAATATTTCGTTTGCCATCCCATGGACGTTGCAGACGAATTTGAACAGAAGAACCGACATAACGCTGAAAATGCTCCTGACTAAACAAGGGTCTGGGTATCCCTGGTGAAGAGATTTCTAGGTTATAATGTCCTTCGATTGGATCCTCAACATCCAAAACACCTTGTACTTGATGGCTGACACGCTGACAATCTTCAATACCAATACCCGCTGGACCATCAATAAAAATTCTAAGTAACGCTTGTCGACCCTGTGCTTTGTACTCACACCACCACAATTCATAACCCATGGCTTCAATAACGGGTTTTATCAATGATATTATTTTATCTTGAATCATACAGTGCCTTTTACTCTGATTTTGATGGGCTTCAGATAATAAAAAACCCCAAAAATGGGGCCTATAAAGTTGGTAGCGGGGGCAGGATTTGAACCTACGACCTTCGGGTTATGAGCCCGACGAGCTACCAGGCTGCTCCACCCCGCATCAACAGGCAAGAATCATACTATAATAGCAGCGTTCATGCAAGGGTAATTTCAGATAAAAATGCATCAACCTCGTTAAAATGCTCTTTCCAGCTTGGTGCTACAAATGTTTTGAGTCGCGCCAGTTGCGCGCATCGTTTAACGCTGTTGGATTGTGCATAGTCCAAAATCATCTCTTCCCAGCGTTTGGCATCAAGCGGATGAATATATTCTGGAATATCGCCCGCAATCTCATGAAAAACAGCAATGTCACTGGCAATCACCGGTGTGCCCAAACTTAAGGCTTCCATCAATGGCAATCCATATCCCTCTATCAATGATGGCGTCAATAACGCCTGACTATGGGCAATATAATTGGATAATGCATCATCATGAATGCCTGCAAGTTCTGTCACAGTGTCACGCAACAGAGGCGAGCGCTCCAACAAATCAAAAACATGCTGACATTTCCACCCACGCTGCCCAATAACCAATAAATGAGGGGTTTTATCTCTCATTTTTTGTGTCATGTTTCGCCATAGTTGCAACAGCAACACATGATTTTTATGTGGCTGTATATTACTTAAAATCACAAAATAGGGTTTCTCCATGGGTCGCTTTGTAGTATTTTTGGATTGTATCCCTGGCGCCAATAATGCTGCCTTTACTTTGGGTAATGTTAATTGTGTTGACTGGGCATGTTGTTGAAGTTCATGCAAAGTCGCCTTGGAATTGGTGATAATCCCAATGCCAAGTGATAACATATCACGAATTTTTTCTTGGCAACGCACCACTTCATCGGGATTAAAATATTCAGGATACACAAGGGGAATCAAATCATGCACCATAAACACCGGCTTCACGTTGAATTGATGAATCAATCGCTCATAATCGGCTGTTTTAATGCCAACATAACCAGGATTCAGTAAAATATTTGCAGGTCCAGGTGCAATACCGTGTCTTAAGAATAATCCTTTAAATAAAATGCGCCGCACCCGACTTGTGGTGGTTGGCTGCTTTATCCAGGAAAACAGGGCCCTTGATTGAGACAATGGCAACAAAAAACATCGCCCACTCCAACGAAACAAAGCATGCGCTTGTTGTTCGTAGTGCTCAATGTAGGCCATGGTGACCCTATCAATACCGGTTAATGTTTGTTTTTTGATGCGCCGACGTGTAATACGCGTGACATCAAGAATGAGATTCATCATTGGTACAACCCTCTATTGAAAAATATCATGCGATCCAACCATTGGCGCATAAAATCTCGTGTTTCTTTGGGCGCTTGATCCAAACTTTGCATGCACAAAAAAGTAATGTGTTGTTTTTTTTGTGCGGCATCCAAACGTGATTTTATTTTTTTAAAGCTATGGCAGGCGCCATTAACCATAATGGCGCGTTCTTCTAAGCCATCAATCGCGCGTTTTTGTTTCATGTCCATGTGCGTCATCAAAGGAATACTGGATAGATGCTCTGGGTGCCGGAAAGGCCGACTACAATTTTGCAGTAAAACATCAGGGTTTTTGGCAACAAATGCTTCATAAGTACTTTTAATCAATGCAAACGGTGCATGCTCTAACAAAAAAAATTGTTTATCCCATCCAGCACGTTGAGCACTTTTTTCCTGCCAAGCACGGTGCGGATTGTTTTGAAGCTTACGTTTAAACCAATGGGATTGAGATTGTTTTTTCCAAGCACCGTACAAAACACTGCAGCCGTTGTGAAAAAAATCCTCTGGTTTGACCGCTCGAATTAAGAAAAAATCATCGTTTAAATATAAAAAATTTTCTGACAAGCCTTTGATGCGCCAGATCAACCATTCCGCACTTAAACTATTAAAAATTGGTGTGGTGATGTTTAACTCATTTAATAATTCATTTTGATCAATCAACACTATTTTATGTGCAAACGGCAAATCATCAATACAGGTTGGTGTTTGTTGATTGGTCATCAAATAAATGGTTCTAAGCCAAGGCGCAAAACGCTGTAATGCATGCAGGCAATAATAAATCTCGTTACTTTGCTGAATCCGTGTGGGCTCCACAGCATCATCTTTCTGAATGCCCAGTTCATGACAATAAGCCTGTAACTTTTGTTGATAAATCGGATCATGACCATCAACCCAAGAGATGACGGCATCAATTGCATGCATAGGTTTTCCTAAATAATGATGACATGAATCATAACGCCATTTTTGCAATTTCAAAAGAGTGAACTATATTTAAATTATGGTGATTTAAATATGAGCAACAAAAAATGTCATTTGCTTCAGAAAGCGATTATGCAGAAGCATTCATTAACATTTTTCCAAAGTATATGGCCTTGGACGCATCAGCCTACGTGG
Organism: uncultured Legionellaceae bacterium; assembly: GCA_903887975.1. Taxonomy (GTDB): domain Bacteria; phylum Pseudomonadota; class Gammaproteobacteria; order Legionellales; family Legionellaceae; genus CAISSD01. Next base: position 4,549 of record CAISSD010000251.1, read on the forward strand.
GTGGCAGCACCAAAAGACCTGAGGCAAGCAACACCAGTCAAGAAGATTT
>CAISSD010000252.1 GCA_903887975.1 uncultured Legionellaceae bacterium
CGATGCTTTTCGTCCGCCCCAAGATGCAATCATCAACGATGTGATCCAAGGACAAGACTTATTGGTCTTGATGCCAACCGGTGGTGGCAAATCACTGTGTTATCAAATTCCAACATTAATCCGCTCTGGTGTTGGGATCATCATCTCACCACTGATTGCCCTGATGGAAGATCAAGTTACAGCATTAAAGCAATTGGGCATTCGCGCGGCGTTTTACAACTCGTCACAAAGCTCAGCTGAAGCCAGAAAAGTATTATCGGCATTACACACACAGCAACTCGACATGCTCTACATTGCACCAGAGCGTTTGTTGTCCCCTTCTTTTTTTGAGCGTCTTCAAGATGTTTCCATTAGTCTTTTTGCCATTGACGAGGCGCATTGCATCTCCCAATGGGGGCATGACTTTAGACCAGAATATGCAGCTCTTGGGATTATTAAAAATCATTTTCCAACCGTTCCCATCATTGCTTTAACGGCAACTGCGGATGCAGAAACTCAAAAAGACATTCAACACCGACTCAACTACCAACCCAAAGCCTATATTGCCTCTTTTGATAGACCCAATATTTATTACCAAATCACCCCCAAAAACAATCCCATGAAGCAATTGGATGTTTTTTTAAAAACTCAAGATGATGCAGCCGGCATTGTCTACTGTGGTACAAGGGCGACTGTCGAGCGCGTGGTTGAAGGACTGCAAAACAAAGGACACCGTGCCAAAGCGTATCATGCAGGATTGTCCTATGAGGAGCGACGTGATGTTCAAACACAATTTCGATTTGACAACATCAACGTGGTGGTGGCCACCATTGCCTTTGGGATGGGGATTGATAAATCCAACGTGCGATTTGTGGTGCATTATGATCTCCCAAAAAGCATTGAAAGTTATTATCAAGAAACCGGTCGTGCAGGGCGTGATGGGCTGCCTTCCAAAGCATTATTATTATACGATCCGGCCGATGGCGCACGCTTGCGATCGTGGATCACCAACAGCCCAACACTTGAGCAACAACGCTTAGAAACTTATAAACTAAATCACATGATAGCCTTGGCAGAAGCCAGTCACTGCCGTCGTCAAATATTATTGCGCTATTTTGATGAAGAAAAAAATGAACCCTGTGGACATTGTGATGTTTGTGACAATCCCCCAAAAACCATGAATGCAACCATTGACGCACAAAAAATGCTTTCCTGCATTTATCGCCTCAAACAAAATTTTGGCTTTCATTATGTGATTGATGTGTTGCGTGGAAGTCAATCTGAAAAAATTCAAGTCAACAACCACCACCTTCTGCCTACTTTTGGCATTGGCAAAGACAAATCAACCCATTACTGGCGGCAATTAACCTGGCAATTGATCCATAAAAATTATTGCTCGCAAGACGCAACGCAGTACAATATTTTAAAATTAACCAAAAATGCCATTCCAGTCTTGCGTGGCGAAACCGAAGTTTGGTTAACTTTACAACACAATACCGAAGACATCCCACAAAACAAAAAACATTCCACAAAAATCAAAACACCCACGAATCCTTTTTTTGAAGCACTGAGAGCCCATCGACGCGCCATTGCCGAGCGCGAAGACAAGCCACCTTTTTTAATTTTTAGTGATGCGACATTGCATGAGATGGTCCGGCAAAAACCACAAAGTCTTAAAGAATTATTGCGTGTATCGGGTGTTGGTCAATATAAACTAGAACAATATGGCGCATCTTTTCTGGCGGTAATTAAAAATTTAAGCGCGGAGCTTGTTGCTTAATGCATCATACATAAAACCCAAGACCAACCAGCTTATCCCCATGAGTAATGCATCCCAAAACCAAGAACTTCCCCAATAAAGAGCCCCCCAATGCGCCCCCAGAAGATAACCCAGTGGCGCGACCAACACAAAAAATAACAGTGTTCGTAAACGATGCCGACGAAACCAAAGCATTCGTAAAAACCAATCTCCAAAACAAAACCATAAAATCCAGAGCCAAATTGGAAGCACCCACCCCGAATGCCGTGGAAAATCAAACACATGCCAATGCAGGAGTAACACATCATGCACCCCCCCTAAAAAAACGAGCACCATAAGCACCATCATCTCCATCATTGATGGTCTTTGCATCACCAGACGCAACATCACAATCATCAAGGCAAGCTTATCAACACCAATGAGTGCCGGGAAAATCGCAGACGCCAAACAAAGCCCCCATTGACACTGAAAAATCAATGTGTTTTTAACATCCGAAGACCAATTCATCAAACCCCCTAAGCAAGATTGAAGTGCAAAATGTAAGCATTAATGTTAAACTATCCTATTTTAATATAAGGCAAAGATGTGATCATGGGCAATCAAATACGACTACACAAGGGATCAGAAGAGCTGTTATTTTTTCTTGAAGCAATCGACCCCAGCCACATTCATAATCGTATTCTTAAATTCAACATCAGCTTCAAAACCAATGATGTTGTAGCCTTTATCAGTAATAATTTTAAAAATCCAACGTCAATCTTAACACCTCATAAAGGTTTTCAATATCATGGTGAAATCAAAGAGGCCGATCTCGATGGCACCCTTAGTACTTTGGTGGCAACACCACCACCAGGCTTTACGATGTTCCAAAAAAATTCATCCTTGGATATTCCCAGTGATTATGAATTTCATGAGGTTGGGGTTGCGGTTAACGATGTTTTGAATAAAGGTAAATATGGCAATATCGAGATAAAATTTCGACCAAAAAATGCCGTTATTCTCTTAGGAATCAATCCTGATCCATTGATTGTTGTGAACATTCACCTGATTTCAGCGCAATACAACCATACAAACCAAATTGTTTTAAATAAATGGAATGTGCCTTCCTTAACAAAACTAATAAACCCATTTTTAAGCAATCAAGCCTTGAGTGTTTTGACTACAAGTGATGACAACATAAAAACAGCCATAAATCACCATCAATATCAGGCTCATCCAAAATCCCAAAATAATCTGCAAGGTCATTTACAAGCCTTGAATTCTAAAAGTTTGGCAATCCATACCATCTAGGGATAAAATAAGTCGTTCTGAAAATCATACAATTTCTCAATACAACCTCACGGCCAATCAATTTGGTCAATGAAGCTCTGTGTCAATATTTTTTTGA
>CAISSD010000253.1 GCA_903887975.1 uncultured Legionellaceae bacterium
AGATCGCCACATCCAACTCATCGCGTTGGGTGGCATTATTGGTTCGGGATACTTTCTAGGCACGGGTGCTGTGGTGCACCAAGTCGGACCCTCCGTCTTTTTGGCCTACATCCTGGGTGGGCTTATTATTTATCTCACCATGCTCTGCATGGGTGAGCTCGCCGTGGCCATTCCCATTTCGGGCTCCTTCATCAAGTATACCGCCGATTTTATCTCCCCAACTTTAGCCTGTGGTGTTGGGTGGTCGTATTGGATAAGCTGGGTGGCCTACATTCCAGCAGAATGCCTGGCCGGTGGCATCATCATGCAACATTTTACTGGTGTGAATGGCTACGCCTGGGCCGTTGGGATTGGACTACTCATCACCTACATCAATATGTCCAAGGTTGGAACATTTGGCGAAATTGAATTTTGGTTGGCATTGATAAAAATATCAGCTTTATTTGGTTTTGTGGTTTTGGCTTTACTGATTTTTTGTGGTTTTTTTCACAATCCAGATAATTCTGGCTGGATTGGCAGTCGATATATTTTAGGGCAAGGTGGCTTATTCCCCAATGGCGGCATGGCATTTTTAACCGCCATGGTGTTGCTGCTTGTTAATTATCAAGGCTCAGAAATCATAGGACTTGCCGCGGGAGAGTCCATCAATCCCGAGCGCATGATCCCAAACGCCATTCGCACCGTGACCTTTAGGATCTTATTCATTTACATCATTCCTGTTTTTTGTTTGGTGCTGATTTTTCCCTGGCAAGAAGCTCATTTAAGCAACTCTGTATTTGCCGAAGCACTCAATCGCTATGGCCTAACATGGGCCGGTGCTGCCACAAGCCTTGTCACACTCTCAGCGACCCTCTCGTGTGCCAACTCAGGCGTTTATGGCATTGTGCGCTCGCTGCACGCGCTGGCCTGCCACAACATGGCACCGCGCCCATTGGCACGCCTAAACCACAACGCTGTACCACAAAATGCAGGCATTACCACCCTTTTTGCCATTTGGCTGGTGTTGATTGGTAGTTATTTTTTCGGTCAGTCAACGCTTTACATTGCACTTCTTTTGGTTTCTGGTTTTACTGGCGCCTTGGCTTGGATTTCACTGTGTTGGGCACAGATTAATTTTCGTCGACAACTCTACAAAGCAGGCTATACCGTTAAAGATTTACGTTACCACACACCAGGCTCACCCTACACCGGCATCATTGCCATTATTTTGATGCTCCTGTGCTTGGTCTTTTTGGCCATTCACGAAGACACCAGTTACCAAATGGCGTTTTATATTGGCATGGTGAGTTTTGTGGTACCCAGTGTGGTTTTTGCTTGGTTGAATCGAAAATACCAGATTGGGAAACAAGCGATTGCGGACGATCAATTGCAATTTCATCGCTTGTTTCCGGATAGAAAATTAAAGTGAAACCGAACACATCACGGCATTGGCGTAGGCTTTGCCGGTGTTTAACGTACTCAATAGTTGATCATTATTTTTATTAAAGCCACCTTGACCCAAGTAAAAAAACCGATACACACACTCAATGGGTGCTTGACCAAAAATATGCGTGGACTTCAACCCAATTGCTGCTGTCACACTAAATGTTGTCGTGGTATTTTCTGAAAAACTTTGATCAGGAACACTGTAACCATTCAGGGGTGTTTCTGTGAATCCTTTGGTGTTCATAAAATTCGGTCCAATGCCAACATCAATAACCATGGAAGAATTAAAATGATTTAAATCAACACTGGATTTTGCCACTGCATAAACCGGAAAATGCTGAACCTCATAACTGTAAGCCAAATTTCTCGCGAAATTTTCTTGCAATACATCACCCGCAACCGCTGTATTGGCCAAATAAAAAGCATTAAGCCCGTAGCTTAAATGCGCGATACCAAAATCACGTCCTTCGACAAAATAATTCAACCCCACCAATCCATTACCCGTTTGGGTGGTGGTTGTGGTGAATTCGTCACCCACCAATCCAGAAATATTAATGTGCTGTTGTTGACCTTGGCTTACGGTAAATCCACCCAATTGAATACCAGGATGAACTTTTAAATGTAAAGAATTAAAGTCCAAGGCAAAAGCCGAAGACATCAACGTTAACAAATGAAGAGATAACGCTGTTTGTTTGATGAGGTTCATTAAAAGTCCTGTTATGATTGTCGTCATTATGCCAGATTATCAAGATAATTTGGCATGTTCAATAAAAATTGATACACCGATAAACAATGAATACCGTCCATCAAACCCGAATGTGGATGCTTGATCAAAATACTTGCTTTATGAAATTATGATTTTGATAACGACTCAACATGAATAAACTCCTTTTTATTCAAAAGGATAGCACCACTAGCCAAATTTGTCTAATGGCCGATAGACAAATTTGGCTAGTGAAAATGACTCGCCCGTGCCGTAACCTGACATAATAACTCATAAGCTATCGTTTTGGCTTTTAGGGCCACCTCTTCCACAGGGATGAACTGCCCCCAAAGCTCAACCTCATCACCAACCACTACGTCCATGCGGTGTGTTAAATCGACGGTCAACATATCCATGGACACACGCCCAACAATCGGTGCCCGTGAATCTTTAACCCAAACAGAGGCGCCCTCATCAATATGCCTTGGGTATCCATCACCATAACCAATGGCCACAATCCCAATACGCGATGGCATACTGCTTTGCCAAGTACCACCATAACCAATCGGCGTGTGCGCAGGATACTCATGAATGACCGTTATTTTGGATGTCAAATGCATCACAGGTTTAAGTCCCACATCCAGTGCCGTTTGATGCACAAAAGGTGATGCTCCATAAAGCATAATGCCTGGTCGAACCACATCCGCATGCGATTGTGGTAAACTTAAAATTGCAGCAGAATTCGCGAGACTTCGAAGAACAGGCAC
>CAISSD010000254.1 GCA_903887975.1 uncultured Legionellaceae bacterium
GCCAAAATAATATCGATGGTGTGGGTGTCTTGGTAAGGAAAAGTAAAAATTTTGTTAAACAATGGTTGGAGTCGTTGGATTAAAAAATTTTTAGGCAACATTCTCATGGATAATGAATTTAAAAACCAGGTGCCTTCAATGCTAAATTGGGTGAGTTCATAAATGTTATTAAAAACAATAGGAATTTCAATGCGTTGATGTTCAATAATGCTAAATTGATGTTGTTTTAAAAATTCAAATAAAGCGTTTTGATCCACCGCGACCACGGTGTTTTTGACCATGGATTTATAATAATGACCAACAAATCGACTAAGTAGTGAGTTTTTATTGATGAAATGGACTAAAAAATTTTGTGCGGTCGGAAACGATTCATAGGTGGTGGTGATGAATGAAAAATAACCCTCATCTTGGGTTAGCGCATGGGCTTCTTTGAATAATTTATGTAATGGAATGAGAGCGTTAATAAAATGCGCCAGAACAAGATTCTGGCTTTTTTGCGGAATATGGCGGCTGGCCTCCATGACATTGGCTTCAATGGCTTTGAAGGATAGTTTTTTTTTGGCAATGGTGATTTTTTGTTTGGAAACATCAATGCCTGTTAATGAGGCATCGGGGATGAGTTGTGTGAGTTTTTTTAAAAAAGTTCCATCGCCAACGCCCAAATCAAGAACAGAGTATGGTTTTTTGTGGTCTAATGCGTGGCGTGAGATTTGAGCAATGGCATAGGCCTGACTGAGACTAATGGCACCAAATTGATTCGCGCATGCCATGGGTGTTGTGGGGTCATCATACATCGCTTGCAACATGGATGTATTCCTTTAGCTGATTTTTATTCATCATAAACTCATTGTACCTTAATCGTTTGGTTTTTGGCTAAGTATTTTATAAGTCTTTGGTTTATATATGATTTGTAGTTTGATAGCATGGTGCTTTGATTTGATACTTTCATAGGACATGATGATAACCGCAGAACTTAGACAAGAATTTTTGAATACTGTACAAGATGCGATTGAGTTGCATTTACCAATTTATTTGCAAACAGCAGCTTCGCTTCATGGCTTGGAAGCTTATTATGGATTACATCAATTAAAAACGTTGCTTGTAACCGTCCCTGAGTTTGAACTTAAAGCCCGTTTGATTCGATATTTGAAAAAACGATGGGTGAATATACAGTTTACTGATGTTCAATATTGTCATGATATAGAGCATCCTTTGAACAAGGTTTGTGTCAGTATTGCGAAAGGTTTGCAAAAAATAACTGGAGAACCCTGGTTGACGTTGATTATGGCATCATTAAAAATGATTAAACCAAAATATTATGTGACGTCTTCTTATGAAGATGAGGGTTTAGAATTACATCAGTTTTTGTTAAATGAAGATCATGTGCGATTAATGTGTATTGAAGACATTATCGATTTTGCTGTTAATGATGGCATATTAAAACATCATTCAATATCATCCAGGTTAACACAACAAGCCTTAAGCACCCTGGAGGTACATAAATTGCTGTCTAGGCATCCATCTGTTCAAGAATGTTATGAAGCACTTCAAGACAAGGTTAATTATGAGTTTTATGGTGAGACCGTTGGGGCTTATTTAAACCGCCTGATTGAAGGATTAAGAAAAGGTGGTGTGAAGCAACAAGGTCAGGAGTTGGATGCTGCCGCATTGGCGAATGAGGCGATTGTTGCCTTTTTTCAATATATAGAAAGTATGGATTCCACCATGATGATAGAGTTTTTGGCGTTTAAAACCATCTATGCAACAAATTCCATCACACGCCAAGAGTGCTCTATTGGCGATTGTTGTGATCGAATGAGTCATATCAACACGCAAAGAAAAAAAGAAGCAGATTATGATAGTACTATTTTTTGCGTGGAATTGATTGCTGATGATCTTGAAAATATTTTAAGGGACAATCAAGAACTTTTTCAATTAACGGTATATCGAGAAGATTCATTGGTTGATTTAAATCAATTACGTGGATGTTATCGAAACGCAAGACAGAACATGAGTACATGTCTTGCAGCAGCCAAAGAACCTTTTCAATTTTATGGCACAGAACATGAAGAAAAATTGATGCTATTCTTGTTTGAAAAAATTGCTAAAGACAAATGTTTTGTTTTAAATGCAAACATTCTTGCTTTTGTTTCAGAAAAATATGTGGATTATTGGCATGCATCACCCAATGAGGTGCAACAAACAATGATTCGATGCAGTAAAGAAATTTTATTTCGTGCACAACAATCCAATTGTTCGACTTTGTTATCCAGTGCGTTGAAATTGGTAAGACCTGCTGTTGCATTAGACATTCAGGAATTGCTGGGACAGTCCGCAATGTCAGGTTTGGCATCAAACATGATACGGTTTTTTCGAGATTCGAAAAAACCTCGACATGATTCCTCACGTCAGCATCCAAGACCTCATTTTTGAAAAATATTAATTCTTAGTGTATTATTAAAGAGCGATTATCAATAACAAGGATGATGTCATGAATACATTGTTGAAAGCTTTTATCATGATGGGTTGTTTACTTTCAGTTGGATGTTGTAGTTTTGATCAAGCTGCGTTGGGTCCTGATTATGCGTATGGCTATGCTTCGGTGATGACCCCAGATTGCCGCTCAACATGCACCACATGTGTTGCGGGATGTAGAACCTGTGGGTATACATCTAGCTATAGCGACTGGTACTAAGTTCATACTAACGCAACACCAAGACATCAATTGAGATGTCTTGAAAAAGCTCATGAGCGCTGCTTTGTAACATTAAGGGAATGGGGCTGTCGATGTGTTGGCCCAAAATGA
>CAISSD010000255.1 GCA_903887975.1 uncultured Legionellaceae bacterium
ATTCTCTTTGATGGGGCTTGCGATGTTTTTAAGGCTTGCCTGAACGGCCTTGGATGCCCTCACCACCGCTTCCAGTAATGAATTACTGGCCAATCGATAGGCACCATGAAGCCCTGTGACGGCGACCTCGCCAATGGCAAATAAGCGATTGAGATCTGTTCGGCCATCCACATCGGTAACAATACCACCACACTGGTAATGCGCCCCAGGAACAACAGGAATCATATCTTGGCTCATATCGATGCCAACGCTCATTAACGTGGTAAAAATTTGTGGAAAACGTTGTTTTAAATAGGATTTTTTAAGATGCGTACTGTCTAAATAAACAAAGTTATGTTTGCTGTTTTCAATCTCGGTATGTATGGCGCGTGCAACCACATCACGCGTGGCAAGTTCCATGTGCTCTGGAGCAGATTGCGCCATGAATCGCTCATGAGTTTCTGCATTTTTAAGGGTTGCGCCTTCGCCACGTAATGCTTCGGAAATGAGAAAATTATTTAAAATGGGATGATGTAATAGTGTGGGATGAAATTGATAAAACTCCATGTTGCCAACACGAGCACCAGCACGATAAGCCATGGCAACACCATCGCCGGTTGCAATCATGGGATTACTGGTGTAGCGAAATGTTTTGCCAGCACCTCCGGTTGCCAAAACAACCGCTCGTGCTAAAAAAGTATGAATTAAATCGGTTTCGGTATCCAAGAGGTAAGCACCCAGTACTTCGCCTTGAATGTCGTTACGATGAGGGGTATAACGTGTGATTAAATTGACTGCTGTATGGTGTTTGAAGTGCTGAATTTGTGGTTTGGCATGGAGTTGATTCAGTATGGTATTGATGATGGTTTGGCCGGTTTCATCACCACAATGCAAAATACGTCGATGATCGTGACCACCTTCTTTGGCTAGGGCGTAGGTTTGGTCTTCTGATTTTTCAAAGGGTATGTGATAAGCCTCAAGTTCTTGTATGGCTTGTGGTCCTTGATTGATGATGCATTCAACGGCTGGTTTGTAACATAAGCCATCCCCAGCATTGAGGGTATCTTGAATGTGATGGTTGGTTGAATCATCATTTGCCATGGCGGCCGCAATACCACCTTGAGCATAGCGACTATTACAGTCATTGATGTTGCTTTTATCAATCAGAGCAATTTTAATTTGAGGACGTAGTGCAACCAATTGTAAACAATAATGAAGACCAGAAAGTCCTGCACCAATAACCAGAACATCAAACTCATGCGTTTGACCTTGTTGGTATAACGACGTGTATGAAGTCATGGGATCACCAATATGCTTTAACCAATTGTGGTGCAAGACCAAGGTAGGTTGATGGCGTTAATGCCAACAGACGATTTTTGGCTTCCTCAGGAATGGCCAATGTTTGGATGAATTGTTTCAGGCTCTTTTCATCAATGCCTTTTCCTCGAGATAGATCACGCATTTGTTCATAGGCATGAGGTACATGATAACGGCGCATCATGGTTTGAACAGCCTCGGTTAATATTTCCCATTGTTCATGAAGATCACGTTGTAAATTTTTAGGATTGATTTCTAGTTTTTGGTTGCCTTTGGCGATGGATTGATACGCAATCAATGCATAAGCAAAAGCACTACCAAGATTACGTAAAACCGTGGAATCCGACAAATCACGTTGCATTCGAGATTGGGTTAATTTGTTGGCTAAGTGATCGAACATAGCATTAGAAAGCCCCAGATTACCTTCTGCATTTTCAAAATCAATGGGATTAACTTTATGGGGCATGGTGGATGAACCAACCTCTTGGGCTTTGGTTTTTTGATTAAAATAGCCCATTGAAATATAAGTCCAGAGATCTTTACTGTAATCCAATAAAATATGGTTGATGCGAATCATGATGTGGGCAAGTTCAGCAATGCCATCATGAGGCTCTATTTGGGTGGTATAGCCATTAAACGACAGCCCCAATTGGGTCACAAAATCGGAACAATGCTTGCGCCAATCGATTTCTGGATACACAAATGTATGGGCGTTATAATTACCCACAGCACCGTTGCATTTTCCAGGCATTAATAACTCAGCCAATTGTTGTAGAGGGCGCTTTAAGCGTGCTGCAACGTTAATCAGTTCTTTACCAAGGGTTGTTGGACTGGCGGGTTGACCATGAGTTCTGGCAAGCATCGGTGCTTCTGCGTATTGTTTTCCAAGAAGACTAATGCCGCCACTGATTTCAGCCAGCGTTGGGCGAATAACTTCTGCAAGCGCTTCTTTGATCATTAGTGCATAAGCAAGATTATTGATGTCTTCAGAAGTACATGCAAAATGAATAAAGCCATCAATGGCTTGAAGCTCTGGAATGGAAGTAAATTTTTCTTTCAGATAATATTCAACAGCCTTGACATCATGGTTGGTTTGTTGTTCATGCTGCTTAATTAGCAAAGCCTCTTGTTCATTAAACTTGGAGATAAGACTTTGTAAGGTGTCTTTTGCTGATGAACTTAGTTTCGGTACTTCATGAATAAGTGGGTTGTCAGTCAATGATTCCAACCAGCGAATTTCAATCATCAATCGATAATAAATTAAAGCAAATTCACTAAAAAATGGACTTAATACCTTGGTTTTGCTGGCATATCGGCCATCAATGGGAGAAACAGCGTGAAGAGCGGCATCATTCATGGGACATTCAATCAATAGTTTTTAATAGCTTATATGATAGGCGATGTTGGCGGTGATGTGAATGAATTATTTCAAATATAAATGCCCAATGCTTATAAAAAATAAGCATTGGGCGTTTGGGCTGTCATTAAGATTGGTGATCAGCGCGAGCGTGGCTGCTCATTTTTTTGTGGTGAACAGGTTTGCTTTTGAACGGTTTTTCTGCTGCTTTTTCAACAGAATTGACGTCTTTTTCAGCCCCAGTGAGTGAACCTTTAACTGTTTGGCAAGCAGACAACATACAAACAGAAGCCAAAACCACTGCTGATCCTACAAAAATCCTTTTGATATTCATCTTCATTACTCCTAAATGGTTGAGTATTAAATATGAAATAATTTAAAGAACTTGTCAACATGCTTCATCGTTAAATAAAATTCGATGCCGACTGATGGACATGATGATCCCAAAGCTTGCTAAAAAAGTCACCATGGCACTGCCACCATAGCTCACCAGTGGCAGGGGAATGCCCACCACAGGTAAAATACCCATGACCATGCCCATGTTCACAAAAGCGGATAAAAAAAAGGTAACAGAAAGACTGGCGGCCAACAATCGGGTGTATTGCGTTTGTGCTCGTTTGGCAATGACAAGGCTTCGAAGGGCGATGGCGCTAAATAGAATAATCAGCAAAAAACAACCCATAAATCCAAATTCTTCACCATGAACTGCGAAAATAAAATCTGTAGCGTGTTCGGGTAAAAAATTAAGATAAGCTTGGCTTCCTTGCAACCAACCTTTGCCCAAGGTACCACCAGAGCCAATAGCAATTTTGGATTGAATAATGTGGTAGCCTGCGCCCAATGGATCTTGTTCAGGATTTAACAAGGTTAGGACGCGTTGCTTTTGATAATCATGCATGACATGCCATAATAAAGGCATGGCAAGGGTTGCCATTAAAATAATAGAGGCCACCACACGCAAGCTAATCCCTGCTAAAAAAATCACACAAAGCCCAGAGGCCGCG
>CAISSD010000256.1 GCA_903887975.1 uncultured Legionellaceae bacterium
ACATGTTTTCTGATTCGGCATGAGCATGAATGATGTCTTTGGCGATGGAGACGTTGGCCTCAACGATGTGTTTTAAGTGCTCGACATGAAATGTCACATGAATATGGGTGATGTGCTCGAAATGATGGATTAATTTTTGCAGTTTTTCTTCGGTAAAGGATTTTAATGCAGGAGTAACTTGTATTTGATGACCGGTGAATGAGATGTTCATGAATATCTCCTTGAAATGAATTACACTCGTTCTATTTTAAGTGTAATTCATTTGCAGAGATTGTCCAGTAAATAAGCTTACTTGATTTTTGCTTCGTCGTATTCTACATGTTGACGAATGTAGGGATCATACATTTTTAATTTTAATTTACCGGTTACATTGCGCGGATTTTTGGTGGTCGTTCTGAAATGAGCCGATTTGCTTGATTTCATACGAATCTTAATGGTGACTGCCACGATAGCCTCTCTTGTTTAATGAGTGTTGTTAAATTTTTTCGCCTTTGGCTCTTAATCGGTCTAAAACCGTTTTAATCCCCAATTTATCAATAATGCGCATGGCTTTGGTGGTGAGTCGTAAAGACACAAAGCGGTTTTCTTCTTCCACCCAAAAACGATGATTTTGCAGATTGGGAAGGAAACGTCTGCGGGTTTTGTTGTTGGCGTGCGATACGTTATTACCACTAATGGGTCGCTTGCCGGTGACTTGGCATACTTTTGACATGTTGAACTCCGAATAGGCCCTAAAGCGAAAAATAAAAAATACAGGGTGTGTTTTATATCAAAAATTGATTCAAGATGCAAATGGAACTTGCGAAAAGCCTCAATTACCCATAAAATCAAGGCATTCTTTTGATGGCAGGGGTAGCGAATGGGCTGGAATGAGCCGGGCGATAAAGATCCATGGGGTAATCGAAAACAACCACCTGATCTTGATGAAGCACTTAAAACACTAATGAAGCGATTTCAAGGCTTGATGAAAGGTCGTACGAAGGCTTCTTCTAAAAAGAACGTTAAGAATCCATTAAATACTTCTTTACCACCAGGATTACTGATGGCATCACTTGTCGGTGTTGTTTTTTTCTTGTGGATTTTGTCAGGTATTTTTATTGTCGACCCAGCTGAACAAGCAGTCATTCTTCGTTTTGGCCGCTATATTAAAACGGTTGGCGCTGGTCCGCATTGGATTCCGCGTTTTATTGACACCAAAATTTTGGTGAATGTCGATAGGGTTTCCGACTACTCTTACACGGCACAAATGTTGACCAAAGATGAAAATTTGGTATCGGTGGCCGTCGCCGTGCAATACAAAATTAGTGATTTAGAGGATTACTTGTTTACGGTTGCCGCACCACTTGAAAGTTTACAACAAGCCACATCAAGTGCGTTGCGCCAAGTTGTTGGGCAAACCACCCTGGATCAATTAATCACCGAAGGGCGAGAAGCTTGGGGTAGTAGTGTGCAAGAAACCTTGATTCGCATCTTGGCCAGCTATAAAACGGGGATTATGATTGTGAATGTGTCACCACAGCCAGCACGAGCGCCTGAAAATGTTCAAGCAGCATTTGATGATGCCATCAAGGCACAAGAAGATGAAAAACGCTTCAAAGAACAAGCACGCGCCTATGAAGCCCGCGTGGTTCCCATTGCCGAGGGTAATGCGAAGCGGATCACTGCTGAGGCAAAAGCCGATGCCACCCAGGTGGTTCTTCGAGCCAAAGGTGATGTGGCTGAATTTTTGTCGTTATTGCCCATCTATACGCATGCGCCTTGGGTGACTGGTCAGAGGATGTATTTTGATGCCATGCAACGCGTCTTCACCAACAGCCGAACCGTTATTTTGGACGGTCGTTCGGGTAACATGGTTTATGTACCTTTGGATAAGCTTTTGAGTGCAGATGGCGGGGTATCTCGAGCGAAAGCAAAGTCAACGCCACATCCTTTATCTTTGAACCAGGCGGCATCGGATCTTTTTGAAGGCCGTACCACCAGTCGACCCACTGAAAATTTAGGGAGTAACCCATCATGAAACCAACATTCACCATAATGGGTCTGGCTTTGGCTGTGATTTTTCTTGTGTTGATGAGTAGCCTTTTTACCATTTCTGAAGGCAAGCATGGCATTGTTTTGCGTCTTGGGCGTTTGGTTGTGGATAAAAAAACGCATCACGTTTTGATATTATCACCAGGGTTGCATTTTAAAACACCATTTGTGGATACCGTGCGTATTTTTGATACCCGCATTCAAACCGTGGACATCAAATCATCGCGTATTGTGACCAAAGAGAAAAAAGATGTGATGGTGGATTATTATGTTAAATGGCAAATCAACGATTTGGCGCAGTATTTTAAAGCAACGGGTGGGATGCAACTCAAAGCCGAAACATTATTAGAGCAGCAACTCAATACATCCCTTAGGGCGCAATTTGGACGTCGTATGATTGCTGATGTGGTGTCGGGAGGGCGTGATGATGTGATGGCCTTGCTTCGTGATAAAGCCGAGGAACAAGCCAGTGGCTTGGGGATTCATGTGGTGGATGTGCGAATTAAAGGCATTGAACTACCAGCCAACACCAGTAATGCCATTTATCAGCGCATGCGCGCAGACATGCAAAAAATTGCCAATCGACACCGGGCTGATGGACATGCCGAAGCTGAGGCCATACAAGCCAATGCTGATGCTGCTGTAACAGTACTTTTGGCTGAAGCTCGCAGTGCTGGCGCATCCATTCGCGCTGAAGGGGAGGCAAAGGCTGCCGAGATTTATGCCGAGGCTTATGGAAAAAACAAAGATTTTTTTGCATTGTATCGTAGTCTCAAAGCCTACGAGCAAAGTTTTAGCCATAAAGATGATGTTTTGGTTTTGAGTCCAGACAGCGTATTTTTTGATTATTTTAAACATGGCGTAACTGCCGCTAAGAGTTGATGTGATGATGGGTAAAAATGTTGTAATTTTGGGAATGCAGTGGGGTGATGAGGGCAAGGGCAAAATTGTTGATCTCATTACGGATAAAGTTTCGGCCGTGGTGCGATACCAAGGTGGGCATAATGCGGGACATACGCTAAAAATTAATGGTGAAAAAACCATTTTACGCTTGCTGCCATCGGGTATGCTAAGACCCCATGTACAATGTTACATTGGCAATGGGGTTGTGGTATCACCCCAAGATTTATTGGCTGAGATTGATGCCTTAGAGCAAAAAAATATTGATGTACAATCAAGGCTTCGCATTAGTCCCGCTTGTGCGTTGATTTTGCCGTCTCATATTGCTTTGGATAAAGCACGAGAAATTCATAAAGGTGCGTCCGCTATAGGCACAACAGGTCGTGGCATTGGGCCAGCTTATGAAGACAAAATTGCCAGACGCGCACTTCGTTTGGATGATTTGCGACACGAATCTCGCTGGATGGAAAAAATCACGAATCTTTTGGACTACCATAATTTTTTATTGGCAAATTATTACAAGCAACCCATCATCGCATTAGAACCCTTGTTGGGGGATATGAAACTTTGGGCCGAGCGATTAAAACCCATGATACAGGATGTTGTGGCCTGTTTACACCAACACCGAGCGCGTGGTGAGTCGATTTTGTTTGAAGGCGCACAAGGAGTCTGGTTGGATGTTGATCATGGAACCTACCCTTATGTGACCTCATCGAATACCTGTGTGGGTAGTGTGACCAATGGCGCTGGTTTTGGGCCTTGTTATCTTGATGATGTGATTGGCATCACCAAAGCATACACCACGCGTGTTGGGGGCGGACCGTTTCCAACAGAATTATGTGATGACATTGGCAAAGGCTTGGCTTCACGTGGCAACGAGTTTGGTTCGGTCACTGGTCGACCACGGCGTTGTGGTTGGTTGGATGCGGTGATGTTAAAGCGCTCGGTTGAGCTTAATAGTGTCACTGGTTTGTGTGTGACCAAGCTCGATGTTTTGGATGGTATGGATGCGCTTTGTATTGCAACCGGTTATCGGGATGAATCGGGCGGGATAACCACGCTACCGCCTTCATCGGCAGAAGATATTGCCAAGATGGAACCCGTTTATGAAACGCTACCAGGCTGGTCTGGAACGACTGAAAATATTCGGTCCTGGGATGCACTACCCGAGGGCGCTAAAGAGTACATCAAACGTATAGAGACCTTGCTGGGTATTCCGGTGGTGATGGTGTCAACGGGGGCTGAGCGTGATGCCACTGTGATTCTAAAACCAGTGTTTTAAGGAACCTTGATGAAAAAAATGCTTCATCGAGTGCTGGTGTTGTCGCTTATTTGCGTCATCTCCAGCACTGTTTATGCGGGTGATTTGGTTAAATTTTACATGCAGCAAGATGTATTAAAATATGTGAATAAATATCGCGCAACCAAAGGTTTGAAAGCCCTCAAGTTCAACGAATACGCCAACATTGAAGCCGAAAAGCACAGTCGTGCCATGGCAGCGCACAAGGTGCCTTTTGGTCATCATGGATTTTCTAATCGATTTTCACGATTGCGTCATGAAGTTAAAGATGTTCGAGGTGGCGCTGAGAATGTTGCTTTTAATTACAAAACCCCAAAAATTGTGGTGGAAAATTGGATTAAGAGCCCTGGGCATCGAAAAAATATTCTGGGTGATTACAACCTAACCGGGATTGGTTTAGCCCGAGATAAGCAGGGCAGACTTTATTACACACAGATGTTTTTGAAGACCAAATATTGATATTTTTTGGATAAAAAGCATTTTTTAGCTTATAATAGCTTTATTATTGAAAACCATGGCTTTATTATGTCCTTGTTTGATTTGGCGGTAGGCTATAATCTCTTAATCAGAACCAACGATAAAAAAATACCCATAGAAGGCATTCAACTGTTCAAGAAATCTCATTACGAACAGAATTTTTCTGGAATGATTTCCGAGTATCAGTTGAAATTGGAGCAGATCAACGCCTCAAAACTCGAAATCATTTGTGATTTGGCGAAAAACATTGTTAATGCACAGTATTTTTGTGATGGCAATCATCGAACTGCTTTACTTTTGTGTTATAATTTAGTGTTGTTTCATTGTCATCAATACCCAAGAATTCAACCCATGTGGCTTTATGCCGCCATTGATTTTGAATACTTAAAATCAATGCATGCGCTTGACTCAGAAAAAGGATTATTTTTTTCCTCTAATGGCATACACACCGCTATTGAATCCCGAGCAATGAATAACATCACTCATGGCGAATCAAAAGATGTCATGATGAATCGATTGATTGATGCCGTGAAGGAAATGCCAGCGCAGATTGAACATTTAGCCAAACAATTCAATGCCAATCAAAGAACGGCAAGTGAAAAAGCGCAAACCAAATTATTTCGACAATTTGCAGGCTTTAGACCAACCATGTGCCATTCCACCGCAGTTGATAACAAGAGTTATCTTGATTTTTTGACAAAAAAACAATTAATAACGGACGGGTTTAATCCCAACTTGGATTTGCATCGACCCTCAATCAAGTTGTTTTCCATGTTTTCAAACACCACAGATGTATCAAAAAGCGCATCAAGCAATGAATCAACTGAATTTGATGATCCAATCCCCTCCAATAAGCTTGACAAATAATTGTCGATATAGAAAAAAATTAATCATTTGTTACGTATTTCTTGTTAAAATAATCTATACTGAATGTGTAAAAGTGATTTAAATGAGGGATGAACCATGATCCTTAACACGGCAGAATTGATTCAAAAAATAGAAGCACTTAATCGTCGGATCACTGAATCGCATGACGGTATGCTTTTGTACCAAAAAAAATCAGGCCGTGTGTTATACAACATACTTAATCCATATGAAAACAAGCCTCTTAGTCTGAAGAATATTGCCAGTATTGCAACCTCTATTGTTTGTGAACAAATCTTTAAAAGTGGCAATCATCGTACGGCAGTTGGAGTGTGTTATTTGTTACTGTTGAATGAAAATAAATTATTGAGGATTAAGCCTTATTTGCTTTATGCTGCGGTTGATTTTGAGTATTTTAAACGCAGTTATGCAAGTTCACTTCAATTAGAGCAACCATTGTTACAATCCAATGCCATCTTCGAGGCAATGAAATCTCGCGTCATCAATCCATTATTTTCTGACACATTGAAAGAAAAACATTATGAACGTATTGTCCAAAATATTATTGAAATTCCAGTTTTGTTAACCAACATCAAAGAGCATCAAGATCACAAAAACAATCGTACGCGTAAGCGGTTATTTTTGGCTTATGCGGGTAATCGCCCTGATTTTAGTCATTCCACCAGTATTTCTTCTCATTCTTATGATGAGGCCCGGTGTAGCCCTAGTTATGGGGCGTTAATTAAAGAAAAATCGTTAAAAGCCAATCGAGGACGGTTTTCGCCCGAATTTTTTTCACATGCGCATTCTACCGACTCTGCCAGTCCCAGTGTTTCGCCCATTTCAAAGAGCGACAGTGACGATGATGTCTTTCGACCTATAAAATAGCTTAACCAATGGCATTGAATGCCATTGGGCTTTGATGTGCATGTCCATCATGTGGCGCACACCGTCCAATTAATTTATAAATTTTATCGATGATTTTTGCTGCATATGCATCGTTGGTAAATTGGCCATTGGGCTGAAACCAAAGTGAGGCCAAGTGATGGTGCGAAAAATCACGCATGGGGAAAAAATAATGTTTGTAGGTTTTGGCCTCTGCGATGCGGATGAAACACTCCGGTGGAAAACCAGAGTGTTTCACAATGGGTCCATCTAAAGTGATGTGCTCGTCATGATATTGTGGATTGCTTAAAGAAAAAGCCCCGCTTTGAAAATCCCAACACACAATTGCCCCCCGATACCACAATAATTCGCCGCCAAATAATGGCGTGATGCTGGAGCCGAAAAATGTTTGGCGTGGTTGCTGGCCATGAATGGTCGGCACGGCAATCAAATGAATGGCACCATGACAGCTGGTATAATTGTCCAATTCTCGAAGGATCAAGTAGTGGGTTTGACCCGCTTCATAAACAATATAAGCATACAAGCCATCGCGAGGATGTTGTTTTTTGAGGTCGAAAGCATGGTTTTTCCCAGAGAGCCTAGGATTTCTTTTGAATACCATTAAAGAACATGTATTGTGGGGTGCACCGGCCATGGCTTATTTTTTGGTTGC
>CAISSD010000257.1 GCA_903887975.1 uncultured Legionellaceae bacterium
GACGAGCGTGGTGGCATTATGGATGTCTTTTTTTAATCAAAGACGTTGGGTTTGGGTGGTGCAAATGGTGGTGGCTGTTTTGGGTCTTTATTTTGCCTCCAGACAGTTGTGGATTCAACATTTACCAGAAGATTTATCAGGAACCTGCTTACCGGGGTTGCAACTTTTGTTCCGTTATTTTTCTTGGTCTGATTTATTCAAAGCCATGTTTTGGGGAACCGGTGAATGTGGTCATGAAGGGGCAACATTGATGGGATTGAGTTTACCCATGGGTTCGATGGTGTATTTTTTAGGGGTATTGTTGTTGGATGTTTTTGTGATGCGACGACGAAAATGAATGCGTTTTCTTGCACGCTTTTGCACCAACACCCCAGAAAACCTGCGAGAGTGATGCGTGTTTGTACACCCCATGGGGATTTCACAACACCGGTATTCATGCCTGTTGGTACACGTGCCGGTGTGAACAATATGACCCCCAATGAACTCAAAGCGGCACAAAGCCAAATTATTTTGGGTGGCAATACGTACCACATGTTGTGTGCGCCTGGGATGGATGTGATAAAACAGGCGGGTGGTATGCATCCTTTTATGGGATGGCATGGCCCGATGTTGACCGATAGCGGTGGCTTTCAAGTCTTTAGCCTGTCAAAAAACCAGAAATTATGTCGTATTGATGAAGAAGGGGCCCATTTTTCTTTGCCTCATGACACAAGAGTGATTCACATGACGCCCGAGATGTCTTTAGAGACGCAAAAAATTATTGGTGCGGACATTATTATGGCATTTGATGAGTGTACCCCAGATGCTTGCTCCAAGAGCGAAGTTCAGCATATTTTAGCGCGAACACATCGTTGGTTAAAGCAATCGGTGGTGTATCATGAAGCACATCCTAATGCCCACTATGGTCATAGGCAAGCGCTATTTGGGATTATTCAAGGTGGTCTTTTTCATGATTTACGACGAGAAAGCGCTGAATTTGTGGCATCCATGGCGGTGGATGGTGTGGCCATTGGTGGGGAAACCGTTGGGTTTGATATGCCGATGACGGTTCAAGTGATTCAATGGATTCAAGATTTATTGCCTGTTGCAAAACCTCGATACACCATGGGTGTTGGCATGTCGCCTCAAGATTTGATTGATGTGGTTGCAGAAGGCATTGACATGTTTGATTGTGTTGCACCCACAAGAAACGCACGCCATGGTGCTTTATATAGTGGTGAGATGGTTGCACGTGGTGATTGGTTTCAATTTATTAGTCCTTATGAAGGGGGGCGTATCCAGATTAAAAAAGCTTGTTTTGCCAACGATGACTTACCTGTGATGCCGGGATGTTTGTGTTACACATGCACGCACCACTCGCGTGCGTATATGCATTATTTATTCAAGAACAAATCGCCAGGGTTTACAGCCCTGGCAAGTATTCATAATATTCATGTCATGCACGATGTTTGTGATAAACTTCGTGCGGCCATTATTTTAGAGGAGTCGATTCATGATTTTAATTAAAACATCACAAGGGGATATCC
>CAISSD010000258.1 GCA_903887975.1 uncultured Legionellaceae bacterium
ACATTTTAAAGGTGCTATTGTACTTCGAGCTTTTGGATTAGGAAGCAGTGCGACGTATACAAAAATACTTTATGATGTTTTGGGAGTCCATGGCATTGAACAGATCCAAAAAATAAAGTCGCGCTTTTGGTTTGGTGTGGGTTATGAGCATTTGCCTGATATTGAAGGACGGCTATTCCAAGAGCGTAGTGTTTATCTTCCCGTGGGATTAAAAGATGCTGCGGTTCATGATGAATGGACTGGCGTTGATCGACGTATTTTATTTGTTTGTCCACGCATCAATACATCACCCTATTATCAAAAAATTTATCAACAATTCATCCATGATTTTAAGGCATTTGATTTCACCATTGCCGGGGCGCAGCCAATTCCGGTTCAGGATACGCGCGTGGTTGGTTTTGTTTCCAAGGAACAACATCAATCCAATATGAAAACCCATCGCGTTTTATTTTATCACGCCACAGAACCCAATCATATTCATTACCATCCTTTTGAAGCCATTCGAGCGGGGATGCCATTGATATTTATGGCTGGAGGCATGCTTGATAAGCTTGGTGGTGTAGGACTTTGGGGGCGTTGCACGAGTATTAAAGAAGCCATAAGTAAAATCAAACAAATTTTTAAAGACGATGGTGTGTTGATTCAGTCGATGAAACAAGCACAGTGTCGACTTTTGCGTGTGATGAATCCTGATTATTGTGCCCCTTATTTTTCCAACGCGGTGCAGCAATGTTTGATGCAGTTCAATAGGGTTAAAAAAGAACAAGATACACTGGAGAAGCCCCATAAAAAAATAGCCATCATCATCCCCATTGGTTATCGTGGTGGTAGTTTGCGAGGCACGATTGCTTTGGCCAATGGCGTACAAAGAAGTGCAGAGGCTGCTGGTGATAAGGTTGATGTGGTGCTTGGGCATTTGGATTTACCTGAGTATGAGCAGGGTCAATTTTTTTCAGAATTGTCATCTTCTGTTATTCGTCGTACGTATCAATGGATAACTCTGGACAAACACGAGGCCAAGCGTGCTTTGACTTATGCAGGCCATGAGGATTGGGTGCCAAATCATACAGAATACATGGTTCCTGATGATGGCATGCATCAATTTTTAGATTGCGATCTTTGGATTATGATATCCGATCGCCTGGATAAACCCTTGTTGCCGATTAAACCGCATGTGCTGATGGTTTATGATTATATTCAACGACACATACCGTTTTTACCCAATTGGTATGAAATCAATTGTATTCATCGGGCTCATGAAGCACTGCGTGTTTTTGTGACCACACAATTTAGTGCCAATGATGCCCTACACTATGCAGGACTTCCTCAAGAGGTTGTGTGTAAAATGCCGATGTTGGTTCCTGATTTTCAGTTGTATCAAGTCAAACGAAATACTCAAAAAAACAAACAAAAATATTTTATTTGGACCACCAATCCAGCCAAGCACAAAAATCATTTAAATGTTTTTATGGCATTACAGCGTTATTATGACGCGTTGGATGGCCAATTTGCTTGTCATGTGACGGGTGTTGGTTCGGATGGGTTGTTTGAATTTTATGATGCGTTGAAGAAGCCTTATGAGCAATCTGAAAAAATGCAAGAATTAGTTGTTTTTTGCGGTGAATTGGCTGAAGATGCTTACAAAATTAAATTGCAACAGGCTGTTTTTTTACTGCATGCGGCGGTGATTGATAATGGAACTTTTTCGGTGATAGAGGCCGCTCAATATGGTGTGCCTTCATTATCCAGCGATTATCCCGCCATGCGAGAAATTGATGATCGTTTTAATTTGGGATTATCCTGGATGGATGCCACCAATCCAGAAGACATGGCCCAACAGCTCAAAGTCATGGAAACCAAATTCGTTGATTTGACCACAAAGCTTCGAAAAAAAGATAAACAACAATGGATGCATACGACAAAAGAAGAAGCTTATTATTGGGAGAAAATTCGCGAATGTCTTTAAAATACTATGGCATTTATCTTCTTTATCCGCCAAATCTTGATCTTCGTGCACATGGTTTGGGGCGTTATTTGGCAGCTTTTTTAAAAGGTGCGGACGCGCGCGATGATGTTCGTTTTGTGATTGTTTGTCCGAGTTGGAGTAAAAAAGACATTCAACAATTGTGTGAGAGTGAAGGCGTGTCACAGGCTAATTTTGATGTTCAAAGCCCAACGGGTCAGAACGTACTGCTTGCATGGCACGAGGCTTATCGTCAATATAAAACACGACAAAAATCAAATAAAAAATACGTTAAGATGCGTCAGTTTATCTACTATCTCCTGGCGTTGGAGCAAAAAATGTATCGCAATATTGTTCCATCGCGAACCTTATTGGGTTTATTGTCTAGGGTGGTTTGCGTGACGCCATTTTTTTTGTTGCGTTTTATAGTGATGATTGGTTTTTTTATAAAAAATCAATTTAAAAAGTTTTTTGTATTTCTGAACACAAAAATCATTACAAAGCTTCAGCGCCCCAAGCAATGGCTGCATACGGCGATGTTTAATCCGAAAAATAATGTGGTTCTTGTTGATTATTTTAACACCATACAAAACCATGAAATTGAACTCATGATCACCTTAATCAATAAAATGACTCATGTGGCTGCGTGGTATGCCCCAACTTCATTTTGGCCGTCATTTAATGCCATTAAAGCGCCACGACTTATGTGTGTGCCCGATGTTGTTTTGGCTGATTTTCCAGTTGGATTTTCCCGCGTTGGCGGCGATCGTTTTTTAAAAACATTTCATAATGTGGAAAAAGCCATTCAAGGGGGAAGTCATTTTGTGACTTACAGCAATCACATCAAAGAGCACCAGTTAATGGCGCGTTATGGCGTAAGCGCTGAATGCATTTCGGTCATCCCTCATGCCAGCAATCGATTGGATCAATGGATAAACATCCATGGTTCTTTAAACAATGACGAAGCGACGGTACATTATGCCAGACAACAGTTGATGTCGGCATTAAACAAAGCCACAAATGGCCATTACACCCGGTTACTACAAAATAATAAGTTACAATTTATTTTTTACGCCAGCCAATTCAGGCCGTCAAAAAATATTTTAACATTGCTGAGGGCGTATGAATTTCTTTTTAAAAAGCGTTATATACCACATAAATTAATCCTAACCGGTTCAATGGGTACGCCAGAAATAGATGCTTTTATTCGAGAACATCATCTTGAGAAAGAGATCTTATTGTTGCCTGGTTTGAGTCTTAAAGAGCTGGCTTCGTGTTATAAACTTGCTGATATGGTTGTGAATCCAAGTTTTAGTGAAGGTGGCTGTCCCTTCACGCTGACGGAAGCTTTATCGGTGAATACACCGGTTATCATGGCCAACATCCCCGTGACGTTGGAGGTGATTACCGATGTTCAACTGCAAAACATGATGTTGTTTGATCCCTACTGTTGGCGTCATTTGGCGAATCGTCTTGAGTGGGCCTTATCCAACAAATCAACGCTACTTGACGCACAGCACAAGCTTTATTTGAAGTTAAAAAAACGTACATGGTGCAAGGTTGTGGATGAAACCATTCACGCCTTGGATAAGACTGTTCTTACTCAGGCAGCGTCTCAAACATGAAACAAACATTGGTTATTATGGGTTGCGGTGGTCATGCACGAAGTGTGGCGGATGTTGCCATACATTGTGGCTATTCAGATTTTGTTTTTGTTGATGAACATGCTCGTGAGCATGAGTTTTGTTTGGATTTTCCTGTCAATCGTCAAGCGCCGTCAGTGATTGAGGCGTGTTTTATTGCATATGGCGATACTTATCAACGAAAAGAAGCGATAAACCACGTATTAGGATTTCAGTGGCCCCTGGTGACCATTTTCTCACCACATGCCACTCGTGGTGTTGGTTCTTCATTTCAATGGGGTACGATTGTGGCGCACCATGCCCACATTGGTCCAATGGCATCAATTGGCATGGGCTGTATCATCAATACCGGGGCTATTATTGAACATGATTGCCAAGTTGGTGATTTTTCTCATGTTTCTGTGAATGCAACACTTGCCGGTCGTGTGATCATTGGCCAGCATGTTTTGATTGGTGCGGGGGCTGTGGTGCGTGATCGTGTTGTGATTGGGGATTACGTGACAGTTGGTGCAGGTGCCACGGTGGTCCATGATTTGCTAACCCCAGGGGTTTATGTTGGAACACCTGCAAGACTCATGGGTTAATGTTTGCTTTCTTCACGAGTCCCGGCAATGATTAATTTATACACTCGCTCACTGATGATTCCGGCTTCAAATTTTTCTTTGGCATCAAGGGTCATGAGTTGACCGCGTTCACGAACCAATTTTCGGGTGGTGGTGGTGATTTGATTGGGATCGCTTTCCAATAAAATATCACGGGCTTTTTCATCAAAAACCAAAAACTCTCGCAGGGCCACGCGTTTTTCATCCACGGTAGGGACTAATTTTTGCCAAATACAAAGCCGTATGGTTTCTAAAATATCAATAGTGCGTCCTAGCCGCTCTTCGCCTGAGAATGAGGTGACAAGACGTCTCATGGTTTCTGCAACGCCTGATGTATGTAGGGTGGTGTAAACCGGATGACCTGTTAATGCGGCCTCTAATGCCGCACTGATGGTCTCGGCATCGCGACACTCCCCAACCATAATCAATCGAGGCTTTCGTCGTAGCGCATTGCGTACCCCTTCAGCAAAAGAAGGCAGATGACGTGGAATTTCAGATTGGCTAACAATGGATGATGTCGTTGGAATTTCATCAAAAACAAATTCAATCGGTGCCTCGTAGGTGAGTACTTTACGATTGGAGTCTTCTTGTGCAATCAGTTCTCGAATGATGGAGGCCAAAAGGGTGGATTTCCCCGAGCCCGTAGCACCTGTGATAAAAACAATTCCTTCTTGAGGGGCGATGGCATCCAAAATATTTTGTGGCAAATTCATGGTGGATAATTCAGGTGGTGTTGTTGGGATGCTTCGAAGCGTGATTTGAATCCCATCATGGCCTTCAACCAAACATGCCGTGGCGTTCACCCGATAACGAAACCGAATGCCACGGTTTGGTCGAAATTCATAATGGGTGTCAATGTCTTTGCCAGAAAGCAACTGTGTGGTTGCATTGGGCCCATAAATGGCATTGATGAGATCGCCCAGTTCAGTATTGGATAGAATGCGTTTGGTGATTTGAATCAATACCCCATAAACTTCCATATAAACCGGTTGACCTGTTTGGATGGTGATGTCTGAGGCACTAAAACGCTCGGCATGTGCCAGTAATTGATCCATGGATACTGGGGTAAATCGAGAGGGCTCATCGGGCATGAGGTTGATGTGGGTGCTGGTCACGATCGTTCGTCCTCAGCATGAATAATGGGTTGCCAGGTTTGATTGCTGATGATGACTTTTGCTTTGGCAACGCGTTTTTCAAGAATCTTAAGCTGATTGAGCGCACTTTCATCTTTGGCAACTGCCGCCACCCATTCATCACTGTTGATGTTTAATGCAGGAAGTGCGGTGATCCGTAAAACCCTATCGTCAATATGAATCTCTTCCGCATCACCGGTAATGCCCAAATCGGTGTTGGAAACATAAGGTGGTGAGACCATGTTCATGGCCAACAGTTTTCGGTACAAAATCATGCCGGTTAAATCTTCTTTAAGACGCGCAATGCTTTCTTCCAAAATCGTATTGCCCTGCTCAACCCCATTATTCCATCCACGAGTGATGTATTTTTTCCAAATGGTTTGTTCGGTTTTATTTTTTGGCAATAAGGTTGAGCTTGGTTTGGGTGGAGTTTTATAGTCCATCCATAAATATTGTCGCCAATTGGGAGGGGTGGTGATGAAACGTGCTTGTTTCACGACTTTAAAGGTTCTATCAGAAATTCGAATGGTTTGTGCATCGGCCAAATTCAAGGTATTTCGCCCCTCAACCAAGACGGGAGGTAAAACATTATGTTCTAAAATTAAGGCGTTAAAATCATAAATGGCATCAAGATTTCGTGCTTGTTGGGTTAATTGCTCATCAATAAATTTGGCACGCCAGGCAAGGCCAGATTGGGCGCCAACGGTCAGTGCAATTTCACGCAAGGCCATATTGCGTATTTTGCTGGTGGATTTTTTGCTGTTGGGTGCGATTTTTTTCTTGGTATAATGTAGCGATTTTAGCCCATCCAGTGAGCTTGTGTCTTGTGTTGGGTTGATGCCTCTAATGCACCCTAAGATTAGGCTACAAAAAAGTACAATGATGATGCTATGCGTAAGCTTTGGCATAACGTAATTCAACGACATGGGCGTTAGGGTAGACATGGATGGTGGCTTTTTTTCCTGCTTGATAGTCGATGTTTTGTAGGATTTCAGCCAAGCTTTGATCTTTGATGTTTAAGCTTACCAAAACGGGAATGGCAGGTGAGGTGCCAATCACACGCAGTCGATAATTGGCCGCTTGTGCAATTTGGTGGGTGAGCTCGCTGATGGGGCCGGACCAATCAACGGATGCACGGGTTTGGAGGTTTTGAACGTTCGGGATGGCTCTTGAATTGTCCGCGTGCGCGGGTAAAATAACTTTTTCAATTTTGGCCATTTCAAGCATGGAGTCGCTGACTGAGTTGGCTGCTTCTGCAAGTTTTATGGATGCATCATCAGCTGGAGCGTTTTGCGGTGGTTTTTTAAAAAAAGTAGCACTACATCCTGAACATAAGAGGCAGATGTTGAACATGATGATGAGCTTTAGGTTCATTAATGCAGCTTGTGTTTAAAGATGATGATATAGAGATTGAAACAGGACCCCGCTTGCTTGTCAAGGGGTGTGTCCAATCAAGAAGATGTTTTTTGATACAGCCCATAAAACACCATCCCCGTTTGTTTGGATTTCAATAAATGCCATTGTGTTTTGCACACGATGGGCGGACTTGGTGATTCGATGTAGAGTAAGCCCTGGGATTGTAATGTGTTATGTTGTTCGATGAGCTTAATACATTCGCTCAAATAATGACCATCAAATGGCGGGTCGAGAAAAATGATATCAAAAGGCTTTGGATTGGTGCTTAAAAAAGCACAAGCATGTTGATGCACCACATGCAATTGCGCATCATTGAAGGATAAGGCGAATTTTTGTAAATGTTGAAACACCGTTAAAGAGTGCTCAACCCACCATACTTCTTGAGCACCTCTGGAGTAGGCTTCAAAACCAAGAGCACCACTACCTGCAAAGGCGTCCAAGCATCGTGCG
>CAISSD010000259.1 GCA_903887975.1 uncultured Legionellaceae bacterium
CTTGTCCTTGAATGGTTTGTTCAACAGCCCTTTGAAGCTCAACATCTTCAATAAGAGCTTTTCTAGAAGCTTTATCAAACCAGGCTGTTTTGAATATTCGCATGACATCATTTTGTTCCCCATTCATAATGGTAGCACCTGGTGATGGTTTTTTCAATTTAAAAGCTCAGTGCATTCACACTCGCAATTGCGGAAACAAAATCACATCACGTATTGACGCCGCATTGGTAAACAACATCACCAGGCGATCAATCCCGATCCCTTCCCCCGCCGTTGGTGGCATACCATACTCCAACGCTTCAATATAATCTGCATCATAATGCATGGCCTCCAGATCGCCCGCATTTTTTTCTGCAACTTGCAACATAAACCGCGCGGCTTGATCTTCGGCATCATTAAGTTCTGAAAACGCATTGGCTATTTCACGTCCAGCAATAAAAAATTCGAATCGATCGGTTATTTCTGGATGATTCACATTACGCCGTGCAAGGGGAGAAACTTCCGTCGGGTATTCCGTCACAAAGGTGGGTTGAATCAATTGATGTTCCACCGTTTCTTCAAAAATACGCATCTGCAAGCGCCCCAAACCCTCGGTTTCTTGGTAAGAAAGACCCAAATCATCCAGTATTTGACGACATGATGCCAACTGTTCCAGGGTTTTTAAAGTGTATTGTGGATGAACATGCACAATGGCCTCTTTAATCGACATTCGCGCAAAAGGCTTAGAGAAATCAAGTGCATGACCTTGATAATCCATCTGACGAGTCCCCAAAACCTCGTCACATAAATGCTGCAACAATTGCTCGGTAAACACCATCAGATCATCAACATCAGCATAAGCCTGATAAAACTCAATCATGGTGAATTCGGGATTGTGTCGTGTTGAAATTCCTTCATTGCGAAAATTACGATTGATTTCAAAAACCCTATCAAATCCACCGACCACCAAGCGCTTTAAATAAAGCTCAGGCGCAATACGTAAATAAAGCGCCATATCCAAAGTATTGTGATGCGTGACAAAAGGACGTGCCACAGCGCCTCCTGGGATGGGATGCATCATGGGTGTTTCAACTTCTAAAAATTGATGTTGAATCATGAATGTTCGAAGCGACTGTATCAATCGAGAACGCACCAAAAAAGTATTGCGACTGTCTTCGTTGGCAATTAAATCAACATATCGCTTTCGATAACACAATTCTTGATCCGCCAAACCATGAAATTTATCCGGCAAAGGCCGCAAAGATTTGGTCAATAATTCTATGGATTCGGCATGAATGGACAACTCCCCGGTGTTGGTCATGAATAAATAACCACAAATCCCAACAATATCGCCCAAATCCCAATGCTTAAATGACTCATAAAGCGCGCCCACATCGTTCTCACGCACATAGACTTGAATGCGTCCGGTAACATCTTGAACATGAAAAAAACTCGCTTTACCCATAAGCCGTCGCAAAACCATACGTCCTGCAACAACGACTTGAATTTTTTGATTGGTCAAGTCTTCTTTGGTGCAGTCTTTATACTGCTTCATCAATAAAGCCGCCTGATGCTGGGGTCGAAAATGATTCGGAAAATCAAACCCATCTTGGCGTAATTGTGCTAATTTTTGTTTACGAATGCGATAAACTTCGCTTTCATCATTTAATGCGTCGATGTTATCCATTGGTACTACCCTCACCTGCTTTTAAACTTGCAATCATGAATGCATCAAGATCCCCATCCAACACCGATTGTGTGTTGCTGGTTTCAACACCCGTTCGTAAATCTTTAATGCGCGATTGATCCAAAACATAAGACCGAATTTGTGAGCCCCATCCTATATCAGATTTACTGGCTTCTAGTGCTTGTTGCTCGGCATTTTTTTTCTGCATTTCAAGCTCATATAATTTTGCGCGCAATTGCTTGAATGCTTGATCTTTATTTTTATGCTGACTTCTATCGTTTTGACATTGCACCACAATATTGGTCGGTAGGTGGGTGATTCGAACGGCCGAATCGGTTCGATTCACATGCTGACCACCAGCCCCTGATGCGCGATACGTATCAATACGCAAATCGGCAGGATTAATATCAATAACAATGTCATCTTCAATTTCAGGTGAAACAAAAACCGATGCAAATGACGTATGACGTCGATTGCCTGAATCAAAAGGTGATTTTCGTACCAACCGATGCACACCTGTTTCAGTGCGTAACCATCCATAAGCGTATTCACCACCAAAATGAATGGTGGCGCTTTTGATTCCAGCCACATCACCTGCGGAGCATTCCACCAACTCGGTGACAAAACCATGTTGCTCACCCCAACGCAAATACATGCGCAAAATCATTTCTGCCCAATCCTGGGCCTCGGTTCCCCCTGAACCTGACTGAATATCCAAAAACGCGCTGGTCGCATCCATTTTTCCGGAAAACATGCGGCGAAACTCGATGGCTTCAACTTTAATTTGAAGTTCTTGAACATCTTTGGAAAGATCCGCTATGGTTTGTTCATCATGTTCATCTTTAGCCATTGCCAATAAATCTAGGCCATCGGCAAGTGCGTTGCCTAAAGATTGGAGTTGCAACACCACTGATTCAAGTTGCGCGCGTTCTCGTCCAAGACTTTGTGCGCGTTCAGGATTGTTCCAAATGGTGGGTACTTCCAACTCACGAATCACTTCTTCCAAACGTTCTTGTTTGCCATCGAAGTCAAAGATACCCCCGAAGGGTCTGAACCCTTGTACTAAAATCAAGCAATAACGCATGAATTTGATTGTATTCCAGCATAAATAAATGTCTTCTATTTTAAAAATCACATGGTAACCGATGAGGTGTTTTTGAATCAACTGATTTAAGATAGTGAAGCCAAATACGACTCTAGCCCCACAACTTCGATGCGTTCGGCAAGTTGATAATGAACATTTCCAGGACAAATAACATACAAAAAATCCAATTCTAAGGTTTC
>CAISSD010000260.1 GCA_903887975.1 uncultured Legionellaceae bacterium
ACCCAAGAATACCCAAATACCCTATAATGTGTCATTTGATCTTGTCACATCTATTTTCAGATAATCGCCGCACTTTTTTACCCTCTGATGTATATAGCCAACATCCTTCATAACTACCCCCGCCTGTAGCATACTGATGCTGTTGGATAACTAACTTGCCTTTATGTTTCCCTTGTTTAATAACATCGAATAAATTTGCGGGTTGCAAATACCGCGGCTTGCTACCATTGATATTAATCACATGCAATGCACCTGAGGTCACCCATGCGGAAGTTAGAAAATACAGAACCTTATTATCTGGGGAAAATTTTAAGTATCGTGGATCTACAATCATGTCTGTTGGTGTATCGCATGAAAAATAGTGGTTTACGAGCAAGCGTGGCGTTTTATTATTAAGATCAACACTCCAAATCTGTTCGCCATAACGACTCTGCGTATCTGAAAAAACACCGCAGCGTGCTGGGATGATATCTTTACTCGTCCTAATGAAGACAACATTCCTTTTATTGGGAGATAAAACAGGGGTATGATCCATGCCTCTATGAGTTAATTGAATGGTTTTATTATCGTTTCCTACATAATAAATGTTGCCTGCCCTAGCGAACACATGAATTGAATGTGAAGTAGCGAACGCGCAGGGGGATATGATTAAGGCGATGATGAAATAAAAAAATAGGTGCATATTTATCCCCGAGGCTTTTTTTCAACAAGATTTTTAAGGTTTGTCTGAAATGAGCTGCGAGACGCCGCTTTGAGATATGCATGTCCTAAGCGCGATGTGCAAACTTCAAGTTCAACTTGTCTTTTTTTAGCAAGGGCAATACATTGTTCCTTTATAATCCAGCCAGCAGGGTCAACATAGTAATCACAAATACACCCGCTTTTTTCTTGACGTGCATGCGTAATTTTATACATCTGAACAATGCTTCCTTCCTTGTAACCTTCAATCTGCTCAACGCCTTGCCATAATTTTTCAAACTCATTATCTGTGAAGGCATTAATTTTTCGATTGTCTTTTACGCCGGTTACTTCATGCAGAAATTTCTTATATCTGGTCGTATTATTTTCACTTGGTGGCGCGAAGTGATCCATCATTTCATCAATAGAGGAGTCGCCATATGTGATTTTTAAAACATCTAATAATGCCAGATGACCAGACTCTCGGTCGGGAAACACTGCAAAATTGAAAACAACACCAATTTGACCATGTTTTTTGCTAATGCTCCCTGGGCGAATATTTCCAGGGTTTTGATTTCTCCATGCCCATGTTCCGCCTGAATATCTAAAATATTGGCCAGCTCCATCAGTATAAATGACTGAGTGTTTCATGCCTGGTTCTGCGTTTATAAACCCTGCCATGTTTTATCTCCTTATAATGATGGCGTATGATCTGTGCGTTGAAGTGCAATGACATCGGCGGATTGTACTACCACCATACATTTTAACATGTAATTGCTAATTTGTTGCATAGGTTTTCTAAGCCATTCAACATCCGTCATAATATACCCAATGCAAATCAGTTTTCGGTTTCTACACACCAAGGATCTGGAAATTTTTAGTCAACAATGTGATTAATTTA
>CAISSD010000261.1 GCA_903887975.1 uncultured Legionellaceae bacterium
CGGGCTGGATTTTCCAACAATTCTTTAATACTTACCAAAAACTGTACTGAATCTTTACCATCCACCATACGATGATCGTAAGACAACGCCAAATACATCATCGGACGAATCACCACCTGACCATGTGCTGCAATCGGTCGCTCTTCAATTTTGTGCATGCCCAAAATACCCGTTTGTGGTGCATTAAGAATGGGTGTGGACAACAACGAACCAAAAGTGCCACCATTGGTGATGGTAAATGTACCACCTTGCATTTCTTCCAAACTCAATTTACCTTCACGTGCACGAGATGCTTTGGTATTAATGGCTTTTTCAATATCCGCCATACTCAATAAATCAGCATCTTTAATCACCGGCACCACCAATCCTCGTTCGGTGGAAACGGCAATACCAACATCATAAAAACCATGATAAACAATATCTTGTCCATCAATTGAGGCATTCACAGCAGGAAAACGTTTTAATGAAGCCACCACCGCTTTGGTAAAAAACGACATAAAGCCCAATTTCACCCCGTGCTGTTTTTCAAACATATCTTTGTATTGTGCACGCAAATCCATCACCGCTTGCATATTGACTTCATTAAACGTCGTCAGCATGGCCGCATTGTGTTGCGCTGCCACCAATCGCTCAGCAACTTTGGCACGAAGTCTTGTCATGGGCACTCGACGTTCTTCTCGAGTCGTGCTGCTCGATATAGAAGGTAGCACCGGTGAGGAGGAGGGTCGGTTGCTTTCAATGAACGAAAGCACATCATCTTTGGTCACACGACCATCTTTGCCGCTACCCACAACTTGATTGGGCTCTAAATCATGTGCAGCTAAAACACGGCGTACCGCAGGACCTGTGGGCGCATCGGTCACCACCGGTTCGACCGCTGGACTTAAGGACTCAACTTTTTTTGCAGCCGCACCTTCTTCAATACGACCAATCAGTTGCTGCGCATTGACCACCGTCCCTTCTTGAAACAAAATCTCAGTTAAGACACCATCCACAGGCGATGGTACTTCAAGCACCACTTTATCCGTTTCCAGATCAACAATATTTTCATCACGAGAAACAGCATCACCAATTTTTTTATGCCAGGTTGCAATGGTCGCATCAGCAACAGATTCTGGTAAGGTGGGCACTTTTACTTCAATCGACATAATCAAACCCTTTTTTTAATTAATCTTCAGATGTTAACGCAAATGCAATCAGCGCATCTTGCTCTTTGGTGTGCAAATAAATACTACCTGCCGCAGGTGATGCTGCAAAACCTCTACCCGCATAACGCAAATGCTGTCCGTCAGCCAAACATGCCCTCATGTTGTGTTGCGAAGAAAACCATGCACCCTGATTCTCTGGCTCTTCCTGGCACCAAATGATGGTTTTGGCTTTAGAATATTCAGCCAAAAGTCGTGTTAGGGCTTTTTTGGGAAAAGGATAAAGCTGCTCTATACGGATAATGGCAATGTGATTTAAACCGTCATCTCGTCTTTTTTGCAAAAGATCATAATAAACTTTACCCGAGCATAAGACAACACGCGTCACTTTTTGCGGATTAAGGTTATCAACTTCTGGAATGACGTTGTGAAATTGTCCTTCAGTTAAATCGGCCATGCTTGATACCGCCAATTTATGACGCAACAAACTTTTAGGTGTCATGACCACCAACGGTTTACGATAGGGTCTAAGCATTTGTCGGCGCAATAAATGAAACATTTGCGCAGGCGTTGTTGGTACACAAACTTGTATGTTTTGTTGCGCACATAATTGCATGAAGCGCTCCAAACGTGCCGATGAATGCTCTGGACCTTGTCCTTCATAACCATGGGGCAACAACATCACCAAACCACACAGTTCCCCCCACTTTTGCTCCCCTGAACTGATGAATTGATCAATCACCACTTGAGCGCCATTCACAAAATCACCAAATTGCGCTTCCCAAAGAACCAATGTTGCAGGCTCAGAGGCTGCGTAACCATATTCAAAAGCCAGTACCGCTTCTTCAGACAATACCGAATCAATCACCTCAAATGGCTTTTTAGAATTCGAATGAATTTTTTGTAACGGAACATAAGTCTCGCCCGTATGCACATCATGCAACACTGCATGACGATGCGCAAATGTTCCCCGACCAGAATCTTGTCCTGATAAACGCACCCCATAGCCTTCTTGCAACAACGTTGCGTACGCCATGGTTTCTGCAAACCCCCAATTCATGGGAATTTCACCCAAAACCATTTTATCACGTTCAGCCAAAAGGCGTGACACCACAGGATGCAATTCAAACCCCTGAGGCAATGCATTAAGCTTGTTGGATAAATCTTGCAATACAGCCGCATCCACCGAAGTTTTAACGTTTAGCGTCCACTTGGTGTCAAGGTAGGGCATCCAATCGGTTTGGATTTTTCCAGGATAATTACCTTGAATCAAAGACACCAAAGACTCGCCTGAATCCAATTTGGTTCGGTATGCTTCAATCATGGAATCAACATTTTCTTGAGTCAAAATTCCTGCGGCAATCAACTGATTGGCATAATCCACCCTCAAAGGCTGCATGCTCTTAATTTTTTGGTACATCACGGGTTGTGTGACCGAGGGCTCATCCGCTTCGTTATGTCCATGACGACGATAACACATCAAATCAATCACCACATCGCGTTTGAACTTCATCCTAAATTCCAATGCCATTTGTGCTGCAAACACCACAGCATCCGGAGAATCGCCATTCACATGAATCACCGGGGCCTCAATCATCTTGGCAACATCCGTACAATAAGCTGTAGAACGTGCATCTTGAGGGTTACTGGTGGTAAATCCGACCTGATTGTTCACAACAATGTGTACAGTACCGCCAGTACAATATCCTCTGGATTGAGAAAAATTAAACGTTTCCATAACCACGCCTTGGCCAGCAAACGCTGCGTCACCATGAATAACAACCGGAACCACCGATTGTTTTTCTGCAAGATCATCGCGTTTTGCCAAGCGGGCACGCACAGAACCCTCGACCACTGGACTCACAATTTCCAAATGTGAAGGATTAAAAGCCAATCCCAAATGAATAATCTTGCCATCATCATCAACAACATCGGATGAAAAACCCATGTGGTATTTGACATCACCACTTCGGTCGGGATTGATTTTCCCTTCAAATTCTTCAAACAATTGCTTGGGCGCTTTGCCCAGAATATTCACCAAAACATTCAAGCGACCGCGGTGTGCCATGCCAATCATTACTTCTTTGGTACCAAAAGCCAACGCTTGTCGATTGATTTCTTGCAGCATGGGAATCAATGAATCGCCACCTTCTAGAGAAAAGCGCTTTTGACCCACATATTTGGTGCCCAGATACCGCTCAAAACCATCCGCTGCTATCAAAGCCTCTAGAATCGATTTTTTTTGTTCACCGGACCAAGCAAATTGACCCTTCATGGACTCTATTTTTTCTTGAATCCAGGCAACCTGCGCGCTGTCTTGAATGTGCATGTATTCGATACCAATGGCGCCACAATATATTTTTTTCAACAACGCAATAAGCGAGGACACGCTCATGTTGTGTGCCGACAAACTTTTGGGTACTTCAAATTCTTGTTGCAAATCATCAGAGGAAAATTGGTAAAACGAAGGCTCTAAATCCGCAAAGTTCTGTTTTGGCGCTAAATTTAGTGGATCCAATGTTGCGGCCAAATGTCCTTTTCGTCGATAGGCTTCAATCAAATGCCAAACCGCATGTTGCTTTGTATGGCCAGACTGCTGCACCATGGTGCGTGGATGATTGGCTTGATTCAAAAAATAGTCCCGGATTGCGCGATGAGACACATCACTTTGAAGATGTTGAGGGTTATCTAAAGCATCAAATACGGCTTTCCATTCTAAAGGGACGTCCTTTGGATTGGCTAGATAATCTTCATACAAGCCATCCAAATAGGCCATATTGCCGCCCGATAAATAGGCGTTGGAACACTCTTGTTGCCATTCTTTGTGAAGGCTACTACTCGTCATTTAAAAATTCTCCGGACTTTTTAGGTTTCAATCTGCAACATTTGTTGTCGAATTTCCGTAATCGCTTTGGTTGGGTTCAATCCTTTGGGACAAACATTAGCGCAATTCATAATGGAGCGACAACGAAACACACTGAAGGGGTCTTGCAGTTTTTCCAATCGATGGACGGTTGCGGTATCGCGGCTATCAGCCAAAAATCGTCTGGCTTGTAAAAGACCGGCAGGCCCCACAAACTTATCTGGGTTCCACCAAAAAGATGGACAAGAACTGG
The DNA here is from genome assembly GCA_903887975.1 of uncultured Legionellaceae bacterium. GTDB lineage: Bacteria > Pseudomonadota > Gammaproteobacteria > Legionellales > Legionellaceae > CAISSD01. The sequence goes on from CAISSD010000261.1 coordinate 4,262, forward strand.
TGCAGCATGCACATAAAATACACTCGTACAAGCCATCTAGTTTTGAGCGCTCTTCAGGCGATTGCAAACGCTCACGCGCAGGGGGTAAAGTGTCATTTTGTAAGTAGGGCTCAATGCGCTCATATTGTTGATAAAATTGTGTCATATCCACAACCAAATCACGAATCACAGGAAATCCTGGAAGTGGGCGAATGACGACCTTTTTGGTCTTTAATGATGACAGCCTGGTCACGCAAGCCAAGCCATTCGTACCGTTAATATTCATCCCGTCTGAACCACAAACTCCTTCGCGACACGAGCGACGAAACGACAGTGTTTCGTCCTGTTCAGCTTTGATGCGCTCTAAGAGTGTCAAAACCATAGGGTCGCTGTCTTGTGCAATCACAATACTGTAGTCCTTCATCGAAGGCTTGGCATCAACTTCTGGATTGAATCGATAAATCGAAAAATGTAAGGTTCTGTCTTTAGTCATGGCATTCCTCGTCAATAAACGCGTTCTTTTGGCTCAAACGGCTTAACGTATTGGGGTGATGTATTCACAGCGCGCTCACCCATGGCATCATTTTCCATAAAATACAGGGTATGCTTGATCCATTTGGCATCATCACGTTTGGGATAATCCTCTCGGCTATGTGCGCCGCGGCTTTCAGTTCGAGTCATGGCGGCTTTAGCTGTTGCGTAGGCTGTCGCCATTAAATTATCCAGCTCTAAGGCAATAATCCGCTCGGTATTAAACACATGGCTTTTGTCTTTAATCGAGGCGTTGGCCAAACGCTCGCGAAGTGCATCCAATTTTTGCAAACCCTGCTCCATCACATCGCCGGTGCGAAACACACTAAAATCTTCTTGCATGATGCGCTGCATATCGGCTCGAATGACTGAGGGACTTTCACCATCTGTTTGCTGCTCCCAGCGATTAAACCGCACCAAAGATGCCGCCACATCTTCTTCTGAAACAAATCCAAGTTCTGGCATTTGGTTCGATGTCCATAATGATTCCACATGAAGACCCGCCGCACGCCCAAAGACCACCAAATCAAGCAACGAGTTACCACCCAGCCGATTGGCACCATGAACAGAAACACAGGCACATTCACCAACGGCATACAAACCCTGAACAATACTTTCTTTACCATGTTTTTTGGTTAAAACTTGTCCGTGAATATTGGTTGGTATCCCGCCCATGATGTAATGGCAGGTTGGCACAACAGGAATTGGATCCACAATGGGATCAACCCCTGCAAACTTAATGGACAAATCACGAATACCCGGAAGTCGTGCATTAATTAAATCAGCACCCAAATGATCCAATTTTAATTTAACGCACTCCACACCATCAACATCAAAACCCTTTCCAGCACGAATTTCAAGGGCAATGGCACGAGACACCACATCTCTGGATGCCAAATCTTTAACGTGTGGGGCATAACGCTCCATAAAGCGTTCGCCATCTTTATTAATTAAATAACCACCCTCGCCACGACATCCTTCAGTCACTAAAGTTCCAGCGCCAGCAATGCCCGTGGGATGAAATTGCCACATTTCCATATCTTGTAATGGTATGCCGGCACGTAAAGCCATACCAAAACCATCACCAGTATTGATGTGCGCATTGGTGGTGGATTGAAAAATACGCCCAGCACCGCCTGTGGCCAAAATACAAATTCGGGTTTGGAAAAAAACAATTTCACCGGTTTCAATCGACATGACGGTGAGGCCAGCAATATTATCTTGCGTGTCTTTGACAAAATCAAGCGCAAACCACTCACTAAAAATATGGGTTTTGGCTTTTAAATTTTGCTGATACAAGGTGTGTAACAACGCATGTCCTGTTCTATCGGCAGCAGCCGAGGTTCTGGCAGCTTGCTCACCACCAAAATTTCTGGATTGTCCACCAAATTGCCTTTGATAAATTTTCCCATTGTCCAATCGAGAAAAAGGCAACCCCATGTGCTCTAACTCATAAACAGCTTCGGGGCCTGTTTTACACAAATATTCAATGCAATCTTGATCGCCAATATAATCTGCACCTTTAACTGTATCGTACATGTGCCAACGCCAATCATCTTCGTGCATGTTGCCTAGCGCCACCGTAATGCCACCTTGAGCAGACACCGTATGTGAACGGGTTGGAAATACTTTGGACACCAAAGCAACTTTTAGTCCGGAATTGGCCAGCTGCAACGCCGCGCGCATCCCCGCACCACCGGCACCAATAATCACCGCATCAAATTCATATCTTGCAATGGCCATATTAATACCCCCACAACATCATCAAACCCCAAACCAATTCTGCCACCAGCACAAACAACACCAACATTTGTATGGGCAAACGAAGCCAGATACATTTTAAATAATCGGTTGTCACCGTCCAAAGACCAATCCATGCATGCAACAAAAGCGTTAGCAACGCCAATACCGTTGCAATCTTAACAGCTATGGATTCAAACAATAAGTGCCATGCATCAAAGGTTAAAGGCTGGTGAAGCATTAAAAAAATCAATAAAAACACGACATACATTGCAAAATAAATGGCGGTTACCCTTTGGATCAACCAATCTTTTAAGCCATTGCCTGTTAGGCTTGTCACATTTGTTACCATAGCCAAACTCCCAAAATCACCGCCATTAATGCGGCAAGTACCAAAACAATCCATGCGCTCACGCGACCTGCAATCAAGCCCTCACCAAGACCCATGTCCATCGCCAAATGTCTAACACCCGCCAAAACATGAAGCACCAATGCCACCATAAAAACCCAAACACCACCTTTCCATACCCAACACTGCAATAGTGCCGTTAGGGATAAAAATGATTCTTGGGACGATAAAGACAATGAAAAAACATACAATACAAACGGCAGTAAAATAAACAGCACAACACCAGAAATTCTATGTGCAATAGAAACCAGTGCCATGGGTGGAAATTTTAAGGTCGTTAAATCAAGATTGATGGGACGTTGTTGTTTCACTTGATGGACATCCTTAACATGATGAAAAACTCAAGTATAACATTCTGTTTTTTTTACGCATAGATGCTTGTAAGCGATTATTGTAAACCCAAGGAAATAATATACAATAAACCATCTTATCTGTTCGAAGAATAATGAATGCCATGAGCCAAACCATCAATCAAAAACGAGCCTATTTTATCTGGTTTTTATGTGCTTTTTTCTTTTTCGCCATTTACATCATCCGTGTATCGCCCAGCATACTGACCCCTACCCTGATGCAACTATTTCATTGCGATGCACTCACCATTGGTGCATTTTCCGGATTTTTTTATTATCCCTATATTGCGATGCAAATTCCTGTGGGTTTGATGATGGATGTATACTCTCCTAAAAAAATCATGGTGTTTTCCATCCTAACCTGTTTACTCAGTACTTTACTTTTTGCCACCATGACCACCATCAACATGGGCTATTTAAGTCGATTCATCATGGGATTTGGTGCATCTTTTGCATTTGTGGGTTCACTTCGGATCGCAGCACTTTGGTTCCAACCCAAACAATTTGCTTTTCTTGCTGGGGTTTCACAATCCATGGGTATGCTGGGTGCCATGATTGGCCAAGGTCCTATTGGCATTGTCTATCAATGGTTTGGTTGGCGTTTGGTTATTTGGGCGATGGTTGTGGTGTTTTTTTTGATTGCGCTATTGATGATGTATTTGTTTAAAATGCCTCAAACCACGACCTCAAGCACTCCTGCAAAAATTAAACCATGGTCTGCCATTCTAACCATTTTAAACAACAAACAAACTTGGTATAACTGCCTTTTTATTGGTTTGGTCTATGGACCTACTGCCTGTTTTGGGGAGCAATGGGGTGCAAGTTTTTTAAGTCAACATCAAGGGATTAGCATTGATGCAGCTGGACAAGAAACTGGATTGATGTTCATTGGCATTGCCATTGGTTGTCCATTAATGGGTTGGTTGTCGGATTACATTCAACGACGCTTAATCATCATGCAAATTGGTGTTTTGGGTTGTTTGATATCTTTAAGTCTTATTATTTACGGCAGTGAATTACCTGGGCATTGGGTTTTTGATACCACCAACTATGGCTTGTTGTTGTTTGTATACGGCATTGCCAACAGTTGCATCGTCGCCTCTTATGCTTTTGCCTCAGAAATCAATCCACCTCATCTCACAGGTATTGCCTTGGGGATCACCAACATGGCCTGTGTCATCTTGGGTGCTTTAATGATTCCTTTGGTCGGTTTTGTGCTCGATGCCACCTCCAGTAGCGCGATGCTCCAAAGCATGCCAAGTTTTTCTTCGAAAGGCTATCAAATTGCTTTTGCAGCACTACCCATTGGTTTGGCTTTGGCATTTTTGGTGAGTTTGTTACAAAAAGAAACCTATTGTCGGCATAGGTTAAACACTGAAGCAGAAACATCAATCTAGGTCTATACTCAACACAATCCTTATTGTTGTGAATGACTTATTTTATGGTTCAATACACCCCACTGCTCAGCACCCTTGTTGTTGGCCTAAGCCTGGCTTTTGCTTTTGGCTATGTTGCCTGTCGCTTCAAAATATCACCCATTGTCGGTTATTTATTGGCAGGTATCGTCATTGGCTATTTTACCCCCCTATTTTCAACCGAACATGAATTGGCCGCTGAATTGGCTGATCTTGGGATTATTCTATTAATGTTTGGTGTTGGATTGCATTTTTCCATGAACGACTTGCATTCGGTCAAATCCATTGCAATTCCAGGTGCCATTGCACAAATGGTGATTGCAGCCTTTTTTGGTGCGATTTTTGTTCACCATATGGGATGGCATTGGTTATCAAGTCTGGTGTTTGGATTATCTCTGTCTATTGCCAGTACGGTTGTTTTAATGCGCGCACTCGAAGAATGGGGCTTAATCAACACCGTCAATGGAAAAATTGCCATTGGATGGTTGATTGTTGAAGATCTGGCCATGATTGTGGTCATGATTTTTTTACCCCCAATTGCAGCACTCGCCGGGTTTCATGATGCCAATGAGCCAACGCATGGATTTTTATACCACCTCATCAACATTGCATTAACCCTTGGAAAAGTTTGTGCCTTCATGTTCATCATGTTGTTGTATGGTCGACATTTGATTCCAAAGCTACTACATGCCGTGGCAAAAACGGGATCCAGC
>CAISSD010000262.1 GCA_903887975.1 uncultured Legionellaceae bacterium
CCAAAGAAGGCATACCTGATTGTATCAATCCATCTTGATGCCATGAAAATACGGTTTGCACGTGTGTTGACAGCAAGATAACCAAGAGTAATAAGCCAAGTTTCAACAAAACCAAAAAAACATTCAAACGAATGATTATTTTCGCACTCACAATCACCAAACTGCCAAATAAGACCGTGTAGGCAATGCACCAATAAAAATAAGGCATAAAATTTGCTGTCTCGGAAAGATGGCTCATCACAAACGAGGAGCATCCCGAGATATAAGAAGACACACAAAAATACAACAGCCACAAGAATAAAAAAATCGTCAGCAATCGCGCTTTGGGCCCCAAAAAAGTACCAACAATGCTGTAATAAGAGTTATAACGCTCAGGACATCGCAAACACAAATCAAGAATATAAAGCCCCGTTTTGGTCATGATGGCCCATGAAAAAATCAACACACCAAGTGTTACCATAAACCCGAACTGTGCCGATATAATAGGCAACGCCAATATCCCGCCACCAATTACAGCACCAATGATTAAAAAAACCCCACCCAAAAACTTGAATACCATTAAAATTAGCTCCTGCTATGTTGACTCACCCACCCCTGAATTTTTTGTAACAATACTTCAGCCTGCGCCAATTGTTCCATAACACTTTGCCGGCCAGTCCCACCGCGCACACCATGTGCTTCAACCACAGCTTCTACTTCAAGTATGGGGTAAACATCAACATCAATTTTATCTGAAAATTTTTGATACTCAGAAAGACTTAAATTTTTTAAGAATTGTTGTTTCTTGATGGCATATAACACAATAGCACCGGTTATTTCATGCGCTTGACGAAAGGCCAGACCTTTGGTGGTTAAATAATTGGCAAGATTGGTCGCATTACTGTAATCTTCTTCTGTGGCGCGCCGCATGGCCAGAGTATCAATACGCATGGTTTGCAACATGGGCGCAAACACCGCCAATGTTTGACTTAGCGTTTTAACAGTATCAAACAAACCTTCTTTGTCTTCTTGCATGTCTTTGTTATACGCTAAAGGCAAGCCTTTTAATGTGGTGAGTAATCCCATCAGCGCACCATAAACACGTCCGGTTTTACCTCGCGCCAACTCACACACATCGGGATTTTTTTTCTGTGGCATCATGCTGCTGCCTGTGGAAAAAGCATCATCAAATTGAATGAATGAAAATTCAGTACTGCTCCATAAAATAAGCTCTTCACTGAGCTTTGAAAAATGCATCATGATGATGGATGCATTGGACAAAAATTCCACCAAAAAATCTCTGTCAGATACCGCATCCAAACTGTTTTCATACATCTGTTCAAATTGAAGCGCTTGCGCAACATAAGCCCTATCCACCGCCACACCACTTCCCGCCAAAGCACCAGCCCCCAAAGGACATGAATTTAACCGCGGGTAAGCGCTACAAAGCCTGTCGATGTCTCGTGCAAACATATTAAAATAAGCCAACAAATGATGCGCCAAACGAACCGGCTCGGCACGTTGCATGTGGGTGTATCCTGGCAATAAAGTATCCACATGCTGGCTGGCAAGACCATGAATGATCCGAATCAATTCATGCAATTGAACAACAATCCGAACCACATGATGACGAAGATACAAATGCACATCCAATGCCACTTGATCATTGCGACTTCGTCCTGTGTGAAGCTTCCCTGCAACTGAACCGATTTCTTCATGCAACAATCGCTCAATATTCATGTGGATGTCTTCGTCCGACAAACAAAATGAAACTTCATTGTTTTGAATTTTACGACGAATGACATGCAATCCTTGTTGCAACAACTCAGACTCTTGTATCGAGATTAAGCCACAATGAGCCAGCATGCTCGCATGAGCAATACTTCCCTCAATATCATATTCAGCCAATTGATAATCAAAAGTTATCGAAGCATTATACTCATCAAGCAATTGATCTGCCGAAGTGCTGAATCGTCCGCCCCAAAGCTTCATTGGACCAGATTTCATCGAGTCGCCTCTGCATTGACTTGTGCATGAATTTGTTGTGGCAATCCATAAATTTTAATGAATCCGGCCGCCGCTTCATGATCAAACAAATCACCTTCACCATAGGTTGCCAAATCAAGCTGATACAATGAATGCTTGGATTGTCGACCCACAACCGTCACACTGCCCTTCAATAATTTTAATCGAATAAGACCTGTTACATTTTTTTGTGTTTCATCAATAAATGCATTAATGGCTTTAAATAAAGGCGAATGCCATTGTCCTTCATACACCATTTGCGCAAATTTTTGCTCAATCAAGGGTTTGAATTGGGCGACATCGCGAATCAAACACAATGATTCAAGTGCTTGGTGCGCTCTAATCAATGACATTGCTGCTGGGGCTTCATAAACCTCTCGAGATTTAATCCCAATCAAGCGATTTTCAACATGATCAATACGCCCTACACCATGGCGACCTGCCAACGCATTGAGCTTTTCAATCAGTTGATAAAAGGGCAACACTTCACCATCAAGCGTCACTGGCAACCCTTGTTTAAAACCAATTTCAACCATGGTGGCTGTGTCTGGAGCATTTCCAGGCGATTGCGTTAACTCATAAGCCGCTTCTGGTGGTTCAACCCAAGGATCTTCCAAAACACCACATTCACAACTTCGACCCCAAAGATTTTTATCAATGCTAAAGGGATTTTCCAAATTCACCGGAACATCAATCCCATGTTGCTTTGCATAAGCAATGGCATCATCTCGATTCATGGGAAATTCACGCATGGGTGCAATAATTTTAATGCTGGGCATTAAAGTATTAAACGTGACATCAAATCGAACTTGATCATTACCCTTACCCGTACAACCATGAGAAACCGCCGATGCACCCTCTTTAATGGCAACCTCAATAACCTTTTGAGCAATCAATGGTCTTGATAATGCCGATATGAGTGGATAAACACCTTCATACAAAGCGTTGGCCTTAAGTGCACAAGACAAATAGTCTTCTGCGAACTCTTGACGCAAATCCAAAACATGACACGCAATTGCACCGGTTTTTAGTGCTTTGTTTTTGATGGCATCAAGGTCTTTGCCCTCGCCTAAGTCACCCACAACCGCAATCACATCATAATCGTATTTTTCTTGAAACCACTTGATGGCAATTGAGGTATCCAAACCACCCGAATACGCCAAAACTATTTTTTCTTTAGACATGTTGATTCACCTATTAATTCATCGAGATTGAGGGCCAGAAATACTATGTGGCGCATAGGGCTGATTGATTAAACCAGGAGGCGCAAAAAAAATAGTTTGCGGTACATTCAGCAATGATTGTGCGTCTTGTTCAGCAAGCTTTTTATCAACACGCTCTGCCAAAGTAGCCTCGAGTGAACCA
>CAISSD010000263.1 GCA_903887975.1 uncultured Legionellaceae bacterium
AGTGTATTAATTATTGATAAAACCACGACTTTGGTCACAAACATTATTGATAGACAAAAAATTATACTTGACTGTCTAGGTAAACCATATTGGGAATTTTATTCATGAGTTTATTGCGGAATGTCGGATCAAGCAGCAACTGAAGCCAAAATCAAACTGGCTCAATCTTATGAGCATGCCAACAAAGGACAACAAACAAACCCCAAAGAAGCATTTGAAGTCTATTTTGAACTTGCAAAAAGTGGTGTAGACGAAGTTTTTCCGCCCTTAGAGCGTCTTGGTGACGAATTATCAGCGATTGAACAAAAAAAACTAAGCGAGCTCTATCAACTTTTCAAAAATGAGTCCAAAGCAAAGTATTGGCAAGATAAAGCCAACGAGATCAATGAAACCATGCCGTCAATAGATTAAAAAGGACTGTACACCTCATGAAAAATTTTTATGAACTTTTGGGCGTTAATGCCAACGCCTCAGAAACTCAAATTAAAAATGCGTATCGAAAATTGGCCCGAGACAATCATCCTGATCGAGGTGGTGATGCCATAAAAATGGGATTGTTGAATGAAGCTTATGATATGTTAAGCGACCCAGATAAAAGAAAAACATTTGACGACATCTGGGCAACCTATCATGCCACCAATATTGATGAATCATCACAAATCATGTTGGCCGATTATCTTTCTTCAGGAAACTTACGACCTTACTCATATGAGTATCGACAAGAACATGCCCAGATGATAAATCTATACACATCAACACCGCTAAATTTAAACACAACATCCACACCAGACAGTATCTTTGCTCCAGAGTATTCCAGCATGTCAAGCATCGATACTTTGCTGACATTGCCCATTAATAATTCAATTGCGACCAAATTACTCATTGCCTGTTTATCAGGTGGTTATCATGATGAGCCTCGCTTAAAAAACATAAAACAATATCTAACCACCCAATACAATATAATTCATGCGCACATCCCAAAGGCTCCGGAACTTAAATATTATGAAAGCATCAAAGAAATCCTATTCATGCTGCCAAAACCAGCACAAGAACAACGTGAGTTGATATTTTCCATTAAAAAAATTACCGATTATACAAAACAATTATCAGAGGACTTACTCATCAATGTTCTTCCTTTATTTTACAACAAATTTTTTCGACAATTATATGCTCATGCACTCCATCTTCATTGGCATGCCGAAGAATATTTGTCTTATAACAATCCACGCCATATCTTTGATGGCCATGAAGAAACCAAAGATTTACTCAATGTATTAAGGGATCGTTTAGCCAATGAATCAGAACCAAGTACATCATTAAATTCAATAGTACAAGATTTTAATTTGTTGTATCGCTTTGAAAAAGATTTACATGATGCCCAAAAAGAAGCAAAAAATGCTGCAGATTATCGAGAAATGGCTTTTCATACTTTAGATTGGTTTTCTGTATTTAAAGATCGAAATGCCACATACCTCAAATTAAACTTATTTTTACAAATCGGAGTCTTATTACAACATGCGTCACGATTAGAAACAAGTCCAATCATTCAAATGGCCGACGAACAGTTGGCATTAAAATTATACCTTACGGCAATGATGCTTGCCAAACATGCAACACCGGATGCAGAAATTTATGTGAATAACCAAATACTTCAACGTTTGTCTTCTTTTAAATTTGCAACACTGATACAAATTGAATACATTGAAGCCTTAAAAAAGAACACATTAACGATAATTGATATATTCCCATTTTTTGAATCAGCAAAACCCAATGTTGCATGGATGCACCAAGAAAATCGCTCGCTACATCTGATGCGACAACTATTAAACACCATGCTTCAGGCTTATGAATATAATAAAATTCATCAGGAACAAATTAAAATCGACCATTTGGCATCCGATCTTTTATATCAAGCCTATGAAGCATGTTTAAAAAATTGGTATCAGAAAGAATACGACTTGGAAACAGAAAAGAAATTTCGTTTGGATCTAATGGAAGAATTACTACTAGACCATGCTTGGAATGACTTTGATGTTGAAAAATTGCTGGAATCACCTTGGATTATGGTGGACAGAGATGAAGAAGGCTGGTTAAGGCCAACACGTGCGTTACCTTTTGATGATGATCCTCGTTGCATTCAATACAAAAGCATCCATGGCATGGAAATCAATCATAAAAACGGTGACATCCAGTTTTTCATGACTCCTTGGAGCAATGAACGTCCCATTTATGAAAAAACATTCACCCTTTTTGATTTGCAAGACATGTTGGCGCGAAACCTTGGCCAGGCAATCTTCAGTTTGGACCCCGTTGATCCGAATAAGCCCTACCATCCTTTTAATTTAATGCGTTTTAATCCAGCACAACTTTTTGAAAGTGAATTATTAAACACCATGCTCTTGACTGATTATGTGTTGAAATTTTTAACCACCAATCAAGAAGTTCAGGGACGCTATCCTTTTGGTGAGCGCTCGGTTATGGAAATGATTCAACATGTGCCTGAATACTTGCAGGACATCATTAAGAATTATCAAAATAGTGATCATTTGGGTGCATTACACCGTTTTTGGATTGAAGCAGAAACCATTGATGTTGCATTTAAAGAACCGGCTAACGACGACGATTGCACAAGAATAAGCGTTGATAACATCAAAATGGTTGTCAAAAAACACTGCATGCAGCGCGATGTTCATGGCGAATTAAAAGATACTGACAATGATGATGAAGGCTGGCCTATGTACATTGTCAGAGAACGGGAAGTGCGTCGCATAGAAGAAAAACTACGAATCCTACCTGGTCGCGCCATGCTTTTTGTTGAAGGTCAAAACAAAGTATGTTTTTGGAATAATGATGAGATTATTAAAACACACCAACCGCAAGATTATATTGAGCCATTAATTCGTTTGTTCAAACAACCCCGAGATACAGATGGCAAAATTCAAGTCAGTACGAAAAATATGCCGCTTATCTATCGTGTCACACTAAAGATGACCGAACAAGCCGAGCAACACCATCATTTTAGCCCTGAATTTATTTTTGCTCATGAATTCACAACTCGACTTTAGCCATTTTTCCTTAATCCGTTCGCCCTGAGTACCCTATATCCTTCG
>CAISSD010000264.1 GCA_903887975.1 uncultured Legionellaceae bacterium
CAAGCTTTGATGAAATGGTGCGTGGGCATATGCTTGCCGATGGTGTTGCGATTTTGGCAAGTCAAGATATTGTGTTTGGGGAAATTGATCGATGACGACCAGTACAAAAAAAATTCATGATTATCTCTCGAAATCAGCGATTGTCGAGTTGGATACAGATATTGCCAAATATCCGGCAGAACAAAGGCAATCCGCAGTCATGCGGGCTTTAAGTTTGGTTCAAGATGAGCATCGCTATCTTACTCCTGAAGCTATGGATGCTGTTGCAGACTATTTGGGGATGGATGCGATTGCTGTTTATGAAGTTGCTAGTTTTTATTCCATGTATCAATTGGCACCTGTTGGAAAACAGGTGATTTATGTGTGTAACAGTATTTCCTGTGCACTTAAAAATTCAGATGGGATCATCCAAGCGTTGGAACAAAAATTAAATATTAAAGTGGGTGAAACCACCAAAGATGGACTCTTTACCTTAAAAACGGCCGGTTGTCTTGGCGCTTGTGTGAATGCACCAGCCATTCATGTGGGTAAACATTATTACGAAAATGTGGCCGTTGAGGGCATTGATGAATTTTTAAATCAATGTCAAGCAGGAGTCACGCATGATTAAATTAAACCAAGTGTGTTATCGCACCTTTCATCTAACACAACCTTGGACTTTGGAAGCCTACCAAAGTGTAGGAGGCTATCAGGCATTAAAGCGAATTTTGAGTGAAAAAACCCCACCACAAGTGATCATTGATGAATTAAAGCTTTCTGCATTAAGAGGCCGTGGCGGTGCGGGTTTTCCAACGGGTTTGAAATGGAGTTTCATGAACCGCAACACACCTGTTCAGAAATACGTGGTGTGCAACTCAGATGAAGGTGAACCAGGAACGTGTAAAGATCGCGAAATATTGACCAATAATCCACATCAGCTGATTGAGGGCATGATCATTGCTGGCTACGTGATGGGCGCAACGGTGGGTTACAATTATATTCGAGGTGAGTTTTGGCATCCCTATGAGCGCGTTGAGGCAGCGTTAAAAGAAGCGTATCAGCAAGGCTTCTTGGGTAAAAATATTTTAGGATCGGGTGTGGATTTTGATTTATACAATCATCTGGGCGCTGGGGCTTATATTTGTGGTGAAGAAACCGCATTGTTGGAGTCGTTGGAAGGGAAAAAAGGTCAACCCCGATTTAAGCCACCGTTTCCTGCCAACTATGGTCTTTATGGCATGCCCACCACCATTAATAACACGGAAACATTTGCATCAGTGCCGGTTATTATGGAGCAAGGTGGCGAGTGGTTTTTAAACTTGGGTAAACCCAACAATGGTGGTACCAAGTGCTTTAGTGTCAGTGGTCATGTGAACCGTCCTGGTAACTTTGAAATTCCTTTGGGGACACCATTTAAAACATTATTAGAATTGGCTGGCGGCGTACGCGAGGGTCGAGCCATTAAAGCGGTGATCCCAGGTGGCACCTCCATGAAGGTTTTGCCAGGTGATGTGATGATGGAACTTGACATGGATTATGACAGTATTCAAAAAGCTGGTTCTGGTCTTGGCTCTGGCGCGGTCATTGTGATGGATGAAACCACGTGTATGGTGGATGCATTGTATCGAATTTCAGAATTTTATATGGAAGAGTCGTGTGGTCAGTGTACCCCCTGTCGTGAAGGAACAGGATGGATGGTGCGTATTTTACACCGCATCAAAGAAGGCCATGGAACGCCTGCGGATTTAGAGCAATTGGTGAATGTTGCCAATGGTATTGAAGGTCGTACCATTTGTGCATTGGGTGAGGCAGCCGCTTGGCCGGTACAAAGTTTTGTCAAGCAATTTTATCATGAGTTTGAAGACTATATTCAATATAAAAAGGTTAAATGATGGCGACGATTGAAATCGACGGAAAAACATTAGAGGCTGAAAATGGCAAAATGATCATCGAAATCGCCGA
>CAISSD010000265.1 GCA_903887975.1 uncultured Legionellaceae bacterium
GATTATTTACGCGACAATATGGCGTTTAATCTCGAAGATAAAGTTCAAAAAGACCTACATTTTGCCATTGTTGATGAAGTGGATTCTATTTTAATTGACGAAGCGCGAACGCCTTTAATTATTTCTGGTAGTGCCGAAGACAGCTCTGAGCTTTATAAAAACATCAACCAATTGATCCCCATGCTTAAAAAACAAGAGCAGGAGGGGGATGATGGTGATTACACGATTGATGAAAAACAAAAGCAGGTCCATTTGACCGAAGCTGGGCATGAACATATTGAAGCCTTGCTGGCAGAACATGGACTGTTGGCAGAGGGTGAAAGTTTGTATCACGCTGGGAATATTATTTTAATGCACCATGTTAATTCGGCATTAAAAGCCCATGTTATTTTTCATCGGGATGTTGATTACATCGTACAAAATGGTCAAGTCGTGATTGTCGATGAACACACAGGACGAACCATGCCGGGTCGACGTTGGTCTGATGGTTTGCATCAAGCGGTTGAAGCCAAAGAGCGTGTTGACATACAAAACGAAAATCAAACACTGGCGTCCATTACGTTCCAGAACTTTTTTAGATTGTACGATAAATTATCCGGTATGACGGGTACTGCTGATACGGAAGCGTATGAATTTCAACAAATTTACAATTTAGATGTGGTGGTGCTTCCAACCAACCAACCCATGAGACGTGATGATCAATCCGATTTGGTGTATTTAACCCAAGCAGATAAATATCAGGCCATCATTAAAGATGTTAAAGATTGTATTGCGCGTAAACAACCGGTATTGGTGGGTACTGCGTCGATTGAAGCTTCGGAGCTTTTGAGTCACATGCTGGATCGTGAAAAAATTCCACATCAAGTTTTAAATGCCAAATTTCATGAAAAAGAAGCGCAAATTATAGCTGAAGCTGGTCGACCAGGTATGGTGACCATTGCCACCAACATGGCGGGTCGTGGAACTGATATTGTGTTGGGTGGAAGCCTTATGAGTGGTGATGATCATGCACTTAAAAGCGAATGGCAAAAGCGACATGATGCAGTTTTGGCGGCTGGAGGCTTAAGAATTATCGGTTCAGAACGTCATGAGTCTCGACGCATCGACAATCAGTTACGTGGTCGTGCGGGTCGGCAAGGCGATGTTGGTAGTAGTCGTTTTTATCTGTCTTTGGAAGATAATTTAATGCGAATTTTTGCATCCGACAGGGTTGCTGCCATCATGAGACGATTGGGCATGGAGCCTGGGGAACCTATTGAGCATTCGTTGGTGAACCGCGCCATTGAGAATGCGCAACGAAAGCTTGAAGGCTATCATTTTGATATACGAAAGCAATTATTATCTTATGATAATGTTGCCAATGAGCAACGTAAAGTTATTTATGCACAACGCGCTGCAATTTTGGAAATGCACGATCCCTTAAGTTCTGTGGATGAAATGCGCGCGGAGGTTATGGCCAATTTAATTGAGCAATATGTTCCTCAGCAGAGCTTCGAAGAGCAATGGGATTTAGAAACGTTGACGCAAATTTTAAAAGAAGAATTTGATTTGGATGCACCATTAAAAACATGGTTTGACGAAGACAAAACACTGGATCCCATGGGCCTTAAAACACGATTATTGGCGATGTTTGCAGAGCAAAGCTTAATTAAAGAACAGCAATTTAATCCTGAGCAATTGGCGCAATTACAAAAAACAGTGATTTTGCAAACCATGGATGCTCATTGGCGTGAACATTTGGCCACCATGGAGTATTTGCGTCAGGGCATTCATTTACGAGGTTATGCACAAAAAGATCCAAAGCAAGAATACAAAAGAGAAGCATTTCAGTTGTTTTCGATGCTGTTGGAGCAATTAAAATATGAAGTGGTACAAACGCTTGCAACGATTAAAATCAACGATCCTTCAGAACTTGGCTTGGTTGAAGCCGAGCGTCAAGCGGATAAACCGCAACAACTCAATTTTATTCATCCTGATGAGCCATCTCGTGGTGATTTTTCGGATGCATCAAACGTTGTGGCACTCAATCAAACTTATGTGCGTCACGATAAAAAAGTAGGTCGCAATGATCTTTGTCCTTGTGGCTCAAATTTAAAATATAAAAATTGTCATGGCCAGTTAAAATGAAGATAGCGGTTGGTGTGATTACGGATGAACAACAACGTATATTCATCACCCAAAGACCAGCCAGTGCCACACATGCTGGTTTTTGGGAGTTTCCGGGGGGTAAACTTGAGCTTGGTGAATGTCACCATGACGCTTTGGTTCGTGAATTACAAGAAGAAATTGGCATTAAAGTCACTGATTGTGTTTTTTTGGGCGAGATAGAACACCGTTATGCCACGCATGCAGTGATGATTTATGTGTATCATGTTCGGGATTATGTGGGAAGCGTTTCGTGTTGTGAGCAACAACCCGCATTTTGCTGGGTTAAATTCGAAGAATTGGGTCAATACCTATTTCCAGAAGCGAATCATAAAATCATCGATGTTTATTTAAAGTCTACAAATGGCCAGCTCAATGATGCTCTCTGCCGGATTGATTTCTCTCATGGTGATGGCATCGCATAATCTTAAGCTCAAACCATGATGACCAAATTGCATCTTGGGAACAACCCCCAGAGATCGGTCTATTTTAAGTAAAATAAGTGCACAATGATGGTGCACTGAAAGGGATTGCTGGTAATAGCCTTGATGAATCAGGATGGATTCAAAAGGGGTTGCGTCACGCAATAGCGACAAGTAAACTTTGATGGTTTCATGTAATGTTTTTAGATGATTGAACCAGTGACTTAAATCTTCTTGTCTTTTTAAAGCGGGTTCAGTCAACCAAAACAACAATTGAGGAATTTCGAGTTCGTTGGTTTCATGTCTTGTCAGCATCGTGCTCGATTTAATTGCTTGTAAAAATACATCTTGGTGTATTTCATAACCAAATACACCGGAGAGTTGACTCAGTACTTGAATTTGTACATAAAGGCTTGCATAAACATCGTTGGAAATACTGATGGTTGATTTTGAAAGAGCATGATCAACACGAATCAATTCTTTTAAAAA
>CAISSD010000266.1 GCA_903887975.1 uncultured Legionellaceae bacterium
CCACCCAATGGATTGACCTTTTCTTGCCGATAAAGCTCCATGGTGGCTTGACTGATTTTGGCTTTATCATCACCATAACGCTCACGCAAACTCTGCAATTTAGGCTGCAATTTTCGCATATTGGCCATTGATTTATAACTGGTCGCAGACAATCGATAGAACAATAACTTAATAAAGACGGTCACCAAAACAATCGACCAACCCCAATTACCAACGTAGCCATAAATAAACTTCATCACCGCAAAAATCATTGAAGAAATAAACCAAAGCCAACCATAATCAATGGTTAAATCCAGTCCTGGCGCAATGCCTTTTAAATCATCGGCAACTTCAGGGCCCAAATAAAGTTTCGCACTTGTTGTTGCGGTTTGTTGGGGTTTTAGTTGAATAACATCGCTCACCGCACCAATGGTGTACTGTGCATCATGAACATGCGTATAAAATCGATTATTACTTTTAGGGTTGGGTATCCATGCGGTTAAAAAATAATGTTGCTGAAGCGCAATCCAACCACCTTCGGCCTCTTCATCAAGGCGCGTTTTGGTCATGTCTTTGAATGACAATTTTTTATAATGTGTTGATTTGGGTATGGCAAAAGACGCTCCGGTATAAGACCCTAAATGAAACATACTCGATTGGTCTTCTTGGGGTGATTCTCGAAGCAATTGCGTGTTCATATAACCTTGCCATTCTTCATGACCCTGATTTTGAATCGTGTAAGCAACATCAATCACATAACTATTTTTATGAAACGTAAATTGTTTTTGAATCAAAAGACCTTGAGCGGTTTTTCCGTGAAGGGTCACGACCAAATTTTTTTCTGAAGGCTTCATCACATACATTGATGCAGAAGCTTCATAATCCACATCCAAATTTGAAACGGTATCTTGATGCACTTCAAACAAACCACTGTTGGCAACATAACGATTGTTTTGATGATTATACAACAGCGAAAATGGTTGATTGGTTTGCTCAGCATTTGCAGCATATTGAGAAAGCTTGGCATCAAGAACATCACCTCTATCCAATCCAATGGCCACATCCAATACATCTGTTTTGATGTTAATGACTTTTTCTGTTTTAGGCAGCTCTTCTGATTTAATCACTGATTTGGGTTGTGGTGAAAATTGATGCTCCGAAACCGTGGATGATTGAATTTTTTTAACCGATTCTATAGGGTGTTCTGTTTGCCAAGTGTTCCATAAAGTAAACACCACCCATGCTAAAAATGCATACAACACCACACGTCGAATATCCATTAATTGTTCTCTTGTTTTGAAATAATTGGATCAAAACCACCTTGAGACCAAGGATGGCACCTTAATAATCGATAAAAAAAATAAAATAATCCTTTGCAAAGTCCATGATGATGTAAAGCATCTATGGCATATTGTGAGCAACTGGGATAAAAACGACATCGTGAGATCATGAATGGACTCAATAAGCGCTGATAACATCGGATAAAAAAAATCATACAGGTTTTTATTGATGCAACAATTGATGCCATATTGTATTGATCTCAGAAATCAAAGCGGATTGATTCAGTTTTAAAATATTTTTTTTTGC
>CAISSD010000267.1 GCA_903887975.1 uncultured Legionellaceae bacterium
ATGCCATAAGCAGAGCCTGTGACATGATCTTCATCAATGTGGTACTTGGGATAAAAACAACGCACACAAAAATCAACATCATCACCAGGTGCCGTGATGATAAGCCCGCGTTTGGGCAATGATGCCAAGGCTTGAAGGTTGATCTTCGCCTCCAAAACATCTCGCTCAGAAGCCAAAACCATCACATAATCCAACGCGCTCTCAAAAACGGCTTCACAAGGCTTGTCCACCAATTTTAACAAGCTCTCCTTTTGAGTCGATGAAATCAGATCCAACACTGGCCAAGTGACGGTCAAGCATTCATTTTTTTTCTTAACCTTAAAAGTACCACTTAAACTCAAAAAAGAAACCTCGTCACCCTCACATCGATGAAGTGAAAACAACACAAACCCTGCGGCCAAAGTGGAGTGCCCACTCAAAGGGACCTCACCCACAGGCGTAAACCATCGAATATGAAAATCTTGCTTGTCTTGCCGCACAAAAGCCGTCTCAGAAAGGCTATTTTCCATGGCAATGGCTTTAAGAAGCTCGTCATTCAACCATTCAGGCAATAAACAAATGGCCGTGGGGTTTCCATGAAATAATTTATCTGTAAATGCATCAACCTGAAATAGCTCAATTTTATTCATGCCAAAATCCCAAGGAAAACATCAATACCCAAAAAATCCACGATGCGCGAAGATTACCGAGGTCCATGAGAAATAGCAAGTTCAGGACCAGGAAAAACACCAAAAAAATCATACTGTTTATTTTTTGTACTACAATAGTGATTAATGGCATATTAATACACATCAAGAGAATGATATGAAATACGAACTCAATCCACACAAACATGTGAAAATTTGGTTAAGCACCAAACCTGATGTCTTTATGAATCAAATCAATCAATTGCGATTAATCAAAATGTGTGTCACGAACAGAAACGATAACATTTATCTGGTGTATGCCGAAAGCTTATTAAGCCCGAATGCGCAGGCTGAGTTAAAAAAATTTTGTTGGAAACACGAAATCATACCTAAATCTCTGGAACAGGATGTTCTTCCTTACTGCGAGGGGCCCGAAGAAACAAACTTAATGGCCATTGTGCAACAAGAAATCCACGCCTTGGGTCGTGGTGGAAATGTTGCTTCAGCAAGTGATGTCATGCGTTGGTTAAAACCCATCTACTCACTGGGTATTTACTCGGATTTTGATGTCAAAGTCAACACCAAAAATTTACCCGACGTCATCGTGGTTGATGCCCCCATCATCACGGCCATTGGCAGTACGTTACTGCCCATAGACAAATTTGAAGCCATCTCGCTTAATAACGAAGTTCTTGCGGTGGTGGGTGATGATGCTAAAGCGCTAGAGCAAATCAAATCCATACAACGAGCCATTCATGAAGTTTACCAAGATAACAAACATTATTTAGATTACGGCAAAAGACTTGTCAGAGACATGAATATTGCTTTTCTTGGCCCAGTCGTTTCAAAAAATTTCAACGCACCCAAAATAAACCAAATCATTCAGCAAATGCCAGAATTTCAGGCCGCGGCCATGCTTGCTTCTCATCAAAAAAGCACACCCATAGAATTGAGAGAGCAAATCGCCAACGGTGTTTTTACACAAGCCCTAAACCTAGGTCAATACCTCAGCCAGTTTAGGGAGATGCATCAAAAAGTCATCAATGATCCCAATACCCATCCTAAATTACGCAGTCAATATGAACAAATGGCCACAATGACCGACAAGGAATATATTGCCAAACTTGAATCAGATTTTAATCATCGTCTATTGAGCGTTTCTGTAACCCACAGCACCGGACCCGTTGCTATTGCAATGGGTTTGTTCGACGATGCTGCATTGCCAAGCAATAAACTAGACCAAATAAAGCCCTACGCCCTTAGTTCCTATGGACTGGATGAGGCATTTCATTCAGAGAATCGGAATGGTTTTCATACGGATGAAAATGATCCCAAAGTACAAGACAAAATCCATGGTGAAATGGGCAGTCTTGGTGATGCCGCTTGGACACCGTCGGGTGCAGATGCCCTAGAAAAAAAAGAAAATCAGATGAATAACGCAGCTCATCAAATGCAACAATCATTTAAAAAGCATTTGAAACCAAATCATGAACCATTGATTAAGGCAAATGATGTGTTTATTGAGTTCAAAGAAATTGCTGTGGAAACCATACGGCTTTCAAAAATATCGCCACCAAATACATCACCAGGTAAATCACCACTAAAACCTTAAACAATCATTGTTAACGCTTTTATTACAGCACGCTCTGTACTTGCAATCTCATGCTCACCATGCGCAATTGAAACAAAACCTGCCTCAAACATGGATGGCGCAAAATAAATACCTTGTTTTAACATCTCATGATAAAATTTTTTAAAAAATACGCCATCAGAATGAGCCACATCATCTTGATTGATGATTTTAGGGCTACCATTAAAACAAAACCCAAACATCCCGCCTTGACCAACCGCATGAAACGGTCGCTTGAATCGTTGCATCACCTCGCGAAGCATGGTAAGAATCGTTTGTGTTTTGTCGTTTAATGCCGCATAAAATCCTGGTTTTTCAATTTCCAACAGTGTTGCAAGACCTGCAGCCATCGCCAAAGGATTACCAGATAAGGTACCTGCTTGATAAACCGCTCCTTCTGGTGCCAGATGGTTCATGATGTCCGCACGCCCCCCCAATGCACCCACAGGCATACCGCCACCAATGATTTTGCCCAACGTGGTTAAATCTGGTTTGATGCCCAACAATGCTTCGGCACCACCCAAGGCCACTCGAAAACCCGTCATGACTTCATCAAAAATCAATAACGCACCATATTCATCGCACAGCGCTCGTAATCCAGGAAGAAAGTCATCCAGCGGCATGACCATACCCATATTGCCAGCAATCGGCTCAACAATAATTGCGGCAATCTCATGAGGATATTGCTCAAAAAGCTTTTTGGTCTGAGCCAAATCATTGTAATCGGCAA
>CAISSD010000268.1 GCA_903887975.1 uncultured Legionellaceae bacterium
ACTCATGAATCACCATCAAAATCTAAAGGCCGTATTGTTTAATTACGACAGTCATCAAATGCTTCAAGATTGTAGTGCCAACAGAGAGCAAATCATTGCATTACTGAGTCAAAGTGGCGCTCATATGCCACACATGGCTTTGGAAGAAAATTATCGCTCACACCCTGACATCATTCAGTGGGCCGATAGACTTATTGGGATTAAATATTTACTGACAGGCGGCAAGGCCGATCGGATGGAACATAATGCATTAAAAATAAGGGACTCTGCGCGTGAAGAGGCGTCTGCAGTTTTGTGGCCTCTTCAAGATAAAGTGCGGCAGCAGTATAATGCCAATTCAACACAATGGATGATCATCACCCACGAGCATTGGGTTGATGAAGCCATGGCTATTTTTGGTCCGGCGGTTTTTTCTTTCAAATCAGCCAAAGGTTTGGAGGCTGATTATGTGTATCTTTACAAACCCTTTGAACACGATGCTTTTTATGAAATCAATCAGAAATTACCTGATCCATCAGAGTCAATCAAAAGACCGCTTCATGAAGCAAAAAAACACACAGAACATAAACGGTATGTTCCCTATTTGAATGCAATTATATCAGGTGCATTACGAGGGCGATGTTTATTGGTGATTGAGCAAAACCAAAAAAATTCTAAACTACGTCGATTGATGAGTCATCTTGACGCGCTGTCATTAAAAAAAGCCGCGCCAGAGATTCGAGCTGAAGACAGCATGCCTGAAGATTGGTTGCAAAAAATAACCACATGGGTTTTGAATGGGAATACCAAGCAGGCGCGGCTTAAATATCAAGCCCTAAATTACGAAAAAATCAACCAATTCAATTATCAAGCGTTTGAAGATTCGTTGTTAAAACCGCAAGAGCGAATCAAGGCTCTTTCTGTAAAACAAGAAAAAATAATAACACAAGAGCCAGTCATTCCATCGCCCATCAAAAAATCGCCGAATAAACCCGAAAAAATGCGTCCTTATCTAGAAGGATTATTAAAAAATTTTAATACGGAAAATTTAAATAATTTTTTTAAGTTGAAACATTGTATGGCGTATTTAACGTATCAAATTCCAGTTGATCATGAAGTAACGCAGGCCATGATTAGTTGTATTTTGGATGATTTTGAATTATGTTCTATTTTTTGTAACTATTTAAGGACGTACGATCAAACGTCAATTACTGTTAATATTTTAGATGAGCTTTATAATCATATTCAAAATCAATTTGGTTTGTGTATCGAACATTTTGCTTGCTGTTATAATGCCTATGAATTAATTGGTCTTTTGATTGAAAAACAATACCCCATGGATCGCGTGACGATTCATCAGCAAAAAGCCCCCTATATTGCAATTTTTAAACGTTCCATAGAAACATTATTGGTTTTTAAGAAAGCAGGTATTAATCCGTTTCAGCACTTATGGTCTGATGAACTCTTGTCCTATCGACAGCAACAACAATTCTGGGTCGCCCTTGATTATGGCCACCCTAAACTGCAAGAAGCATTTGAACTTTATGAAAAGGGGCATAAGATCATATGGAATCCTCTGGATATTCTTTCAGAGGGTTGCGCTAATCGTTTATTTCACAGTGTGATTGATGACGACATCGATTATATTGGCAAGCATTTGTTGCTTCACCCAGAAGATGTTCATGCCACCATCGGCTCAAATCAATTGGGTTTGATTCATCTTGCGGTGCAGCACAATCAAAATGGAATTTTACGGTTACTTGTTCACTTCGCTGTGGATGTTCATCAGGCCATGAGTAATGGAACCACCGCACTGTTAATTGCCATACAACAAAAAAATGAAACCATGATGAATTTGTTGCTTTTGGCTGGCGCCAGAATACCTCCGAATGTACCTGATGAGCAAAATCCAATTTTGCTTGCGTATCAACTTGATTTTTTCGATAATATAGGTGCGATGCGGTATTGTACCAGTCACCTTCCTTTATCGTTAAGAAACATTCCGAACAAGCCAAAGCATGTGCTAGAAGGGATTCAATATTATGATTTTGTTCAACAAACCGCGTGCATGTTGGTTGAACATTTTACGTTAAACAATATTCAGGCGGCGGCAAAACAAGCAGCTAAAAAATCCAGTTTGGGTGTTTGTTTGAGTTGTTATGTCAATTATCAAGGAATAAGTCAAAATTTACTGACCATTATTTTGAAATATCCTAATTATTACGACGTGTTTGTGAATTACTTAAATACGCTCAATTCAAAACAGCTTGTTGATTTTTTCACTTTTCCTTATTTCATCGATGGTGAAGGCTTAATACATCATCTTTTATGCTTTTACGAGCAAGTTTTTAACTTGTTGTTTTATGTTGTGCAAATGAACTTATCTTTTGATGTTCAAGATTTGTATGGTCGAACACCCATTATTTATGCCATCATGAGCCTGAATTTAAAAGCCATTGTTTTTTTAATGCCAACGATAAAAATGAGCATCACCATCAGAGAAGTTCTTGCGTGTGTTTATCATCAACAACCATCAATATTGGCTTTATTTCTTAAAGAAGTGTCTCTTGAAACAGTGGACACCATGATGGAGTCATATTGTTCTTTAAAATCCGATCGTGGACAGCTCCTGCTTTTGGGGCATAGTGCTTTAACCTTGGCGGTAGTTTTAAATGATGACGTGATGTATGATTTACTTTTACAATATGGATTTAAATGCAGACAAGAGGAAGCAATACTCTTGCGTCAAAAGGCAAAAAAAATAAATGCGCATCATGGTTTATCGTTTTTTAGATTAAAGAAAGACTTGATTGACGCTCAAGATGATGAAGAAGCAACAAACGCATTAAATTCTGTTAACGAATCGTGCGTGATGAGCGTCTTCATTTCTGGGGCATCAAAATCAAGCGACATCGGACAAGAAACACCAGGTAGTATGTTGACATCATAAAGCTCGGTAATCGCCCCATCAATGGCGTTGTTTGTCATTTGATTAGATCAAGATATTTCTTATATCCATGGCCGGAATTGTTAATGAAGTGCGCTGCTACTTGTTAAAAAAGCTATTTTTCATTTAAGATGAATAAACATCTGGAAGCATTTTAACGAAGGGAAATAATTATGGACTTAAAAAAATTAAATCACTTGGGTTTTGCTGGGGTTATGCTCAGTAGCTCTATGGCTTTGGCCGGTACGATGGGACCAGTTGCGGACACTTCCATCCATCCTGTGATCACTTTGTTTGGTGGTTACGCATCGATTAATGCTGGCAATTCATCAACGTTCACTGGTGCCGATACCAATATTTTTACTTATTCGAACTCTGGGAATGGTAAAAACACCGGATTTATAGGTGGGTTTTTGGGCGCCGAGCGTGCGTTGCCTTGGATGCCCTATCCTGGCTTTGTTGCACAAGTTGGTGTTGAATATAGCTTTTTTGGATCAGTTGGTGTTTCTGGAACCAATAAGGTGGGCATAGAACCCCAGACTTCGACCACGTATACGTATAATTATGCCTACCAACCACAACAAGTGCTGGTCTTTGCTCGATTATTTGGAACCATGCTTGAAAAATACCATCCTTATGGCGAGGTTGGTTTGGGTGCGGCATTTAATAATTTATCCAATTACAGTACTGCAACCATTGAAACAGGCAGCATTAATCTAACACCATTGTATGCCAACAGTGGCGATACGCAATTTAGTTATAGTCTTGGCGTTGGGGTTGATACTCAAGTAACCAATAATGTTAGTGTAGGCTTGGGTTATCGATTCAGCAATTTTGGCTCGGCTTATTTGGGTGATGGTCAAATTGTCATGAATCAATACACGTTCCCTGTGCCCTTTAACCTGGGATCGTCTCAAGCATACGCCAATCAATTGATTGCCAGAATCAGTTACGTTGCATGATTTTTTGGGGCGAAAGCCCCAAATTTTTACACATTCAAGACATTCAATAAAAGATATTCATCGGACTCAAAATGTTCGAGCATGTGCTTGGGATCAATTGCTGTCATAAAAAATTGCCCCGGCAACGTTTTTAAATAGCACATTAAACGCGTGACATGTTGTGCATCCAATTCTGCACCAACATCATCCAGCAAATACACACAAGGTTTTTGCACCAATGACGTTTGTGCCAATTTGAGTGCAATTAATATCAGTTTTTGCTGCCCACGCGACAATGTTTGTTTGGCTTTTAATCCGCCAACATCAAAGCCAATATCCGCTTGATGCGCCCCAGAGGC
>CAISSD010000269.1 GCA_903887975.1 uncultured Legionellaceae bacterium
AAACGCCATTTTTCTTTTAAAAATGACTTAATGGGCAAAATACACTGTAATGTTTCTAAAAATACACCCGCAGCATTTGCTTGATGATACAGCGATACACCAGCTGTTTTTTTTAATGTTTGATACGACACACAACGCATCAAAACAAACATCATCAATGCCCCAAGAATGATGAATGTTAAAACCACACTGTAAAACATCATCACCATCACATGAACCATCATCATCAATCCATCCAATATCATGATCACCAGATCCGTACTGATTTTTTTTTGAATCACATCAATGGATTGAAATTGGCTTTGCAAACTACCTTTACTTCTTTTTTCAAAAAAAGCCAACGGTAAATGTAACAAATGCGACATCAACGTTGAACCGGCTTGCTGTTGTAATCGATGGCTCAAATAAATAATCATGTTGCCACGTAAATGTTGAATCAACCCTTGAACTATGGCAATCAGTCCAAATCCCAATGCAATCCAATACAACTGATTTAGCGCACCACTTTCAACAACTTGATCGGTAATATATTGTACCAGCCATGGATTCACCAAGCTCAAGCTTTCCGCCACCAGCGACAATCCCAAGACATACAACAAAAAACGCCGTACGCCAGATACACCAGGAAACAAGTCCCATAAGCGCAATTTTTTGACTGCTGATTTTTGTGGCAATGGATGGGTGGCCTCAACTTCAACCACAACCCCTGTAAAATATTGCGCCAAATCCTTTATGGAATAGGTTTTAACACCCAATGCAGGATCGTGAATCACTGCTTTTTTGTGTGTGATGCGTTTTAACACCACAAAATGATTGCCGCCCCAATGTAAAATTGCCGGGCATTGGATCAGATGATACTCCAAAGCCGAAACATTCAAAGCCCTGCTCATCAATCCAACACGCTCCAGCAAAGCAACAACCCCACGCAGATTGATGCCACGTGCTGAAGGACGCTGTATTTGCCGAATATGCTGCATATCCAATGGCATACCCAACATGGTTGACACCATCGCCACACAAGCATGGGCGCATTCGGCTGTCTCTTCTTGAAAAATCATCATCATCAATATCCAAAATAATGCTCAATGGAGGCCAACATCCAGCGCCACAAAGGCTTCTTGGCCGCAATCAAAACCCCGGTTAACAACATGCCTTGGTGTAATGGCTGTTTAACGCCCTCAACACTCATGGACTGGCGCTTAAGATGCGCCATCATTTTATAATAAGGCTCCCCGATCTGAAGGGGTTTTGGTTCGTCTTCATCATCCATCAATACATGGTGCTCCATAGACACAATCGTTGCGGACTGCGCGCCAAAACGCAGTAAAGGATAAGCATCGTAATGCAACAATAATTTATTGTGCTTGTTAAGCCACGCGGCGTTTTTTACAGGTAAAAAAAGCTCTGCAACCAAAAATGTATGTTGTGGGACAAATCGCAACAAAGGCCGATTTAAATCCACATATTGACCACTTTGCGCTTGAATGCTTGTAATGACACCATCTTTTGTCGCACGAATCACATAAGATTGGTCTTGTTGATAACGAAGCAACTCCATCATCAATTGATGGTGTCGTTGTCTTAATTCTCGTAAAGACTCTTTTTTGCTCTCATAAAATTCTTCTGTGATGTATTTTTTGCCCAATAATGTCGCCCAATGGGTTAATGTTTTCTTTTTTTCACGAATGGCGTGTTGCAGTAATGTTTTTTGTTGGGTCAAATGTTTTAATAACGCGGGCGTATTCGAAAACGACGCCTCGATGTCAAATAGTGCATCCCCTCGATGCACCATTTGGCCCAATTGAACATAACAATGAACGACCACCCCGGCTTTAGGTGGATAAACTCGAATCATACCGCCAACGGAATTCAGGTACCCGCGAACACGAATTTTTTCATCAAATTCGGCAAAAATCACAAACAGTACCATACAAAACATCAACACAAACACCAGCCAACTTAAATAACGATACGGCTTGGGCGTATTGATAAAAACCGTGGCCAAGGCATTCATCAAACCATTCCACGTTGTGCCGATGTCACCCAACGAGACCAAGATTCAACGGCATGTTCACCATAATCTTTGCCACTCAATTTTTTAAGCAACACATAAGCAACATAATGGTTGTTGGGCTGTTTAAGCTTAAGCAGTGCGATGAATTGCTGTCCTGCCTCTTGAATGAGTTGATGTTTGTCTTTTGGCGTAAAGTCCATTTCATACAAAATATACATCGCTTTGTTTCTATCGCTATCATAAGGCGATTTCAACAAACCAATCAGGGGTTTAATGTCCACATGCTTGATGTTTGAGTGCCCAATGGTGGCTGCAATCACCCGCATGGCATTATTGCGTACCCCTTCACTGGGATCTTGAATTTTAGGCCACAAAAGCTTAATGATTTCGTGTGGATTTTTTAAATGCCCCAATAAAAAAGCTGCGGCAGCACGTCGTATTGAAGACGCGTCGTGATTTAATGTCTCCAAAACCAAGGTTCGCTCTTTAATCACACCCAAATTAAAGCGCTTTAAATAAGGTTTTAGCGACGCATCATCAAATCCATCAC
>CAISSD010000270.1 GCA_903887975.1 uncultured Legionellaceae bacterium
AATAATCTGTCTGAAACCGTATTTTTTGTTCCTGAAGACGATGGCTATAAAATACGCTTTTTTACCCCCAATAAAGAAGTGGATTTGTGCGGTCATGGAACGCTGGCCAGTGCTTGGGTTTTATTTGAATTATATGCTTTTCAAACACCGCACATTCATTTTTATTGTCGCGCTGGAACACTTGTGGTTCGCAAAGTTGGTTTATACTATCAAATGAGTTTACCCATATTACCCTTTGAAGCCATTATTTTGGAAGAAGACTTTCTTCAAAGATTAAACCACCGGCCAAAGGAAACGTATCGAAGTACTTATGATGTTCTTTGTGTTTATGAACATCCTGAGGAGGTTGAATCCATTTGTATTGATGCGTCATCTTGGTCAAATTTTGCGTATCGTGGCATCATCATCACGGCACCTGGTATTCGAACCGATGTTTATTCACGTTGTTTTTTTCCAGGATGCGATGTGTTTGAAGATCCTGTGACTGGATCAGCACATGCGGTGCTTACACCCTATTGGTGCAAAAAATTAAATCAAGCAAAAATTACTGCAGAGCAAGGGTTTAAGCGACGCGGTGCTTTATCGTGTGCATTGAGCACGCAACACGTGCTGATTGACGGCCAATGTAAATTGTATTTGGAAGGAACACTATTTCTTTAAATAGACAAAAAAAGTTAAAAACAAGCTTGTAACCATTTTTTAATTTCTATATCATGCCAATAAAAAAAATTGCGAGTTGATATGGAATTTGTTCGTCAAAAGCACACGTTTAGCTCATCCATTAAAACACGTTTGATTGCGTTACGAGCATTGGATAACTGGCATGGTTTCGTGGCTTTGGGTTATGATTACGCGGTGATTGCTCTGGCCGCTTTGTTGTTTTTATGGAATGCATGGTTTTATCCCATTAGTTTGATTCTTATTGGTTCAAGGCAACGTGCTTTGGCAACCTTATTGCATGAGTCGGCCCATCGTTGTTTGGCTAAATCCAAATGGATAAACCAATTCATTGGCACCTATTTATCAGGATATCTGATTCTTCAAGAATACAATATTTATATTGATACTCATGTCAGGCAGCACCATGGTTACTTAGGCAATGAGGAAAAAGATCCTGATCTGCAATACCATCAAGCGGAAGGTCTCTATCAACCCATGAACCAGAAGGCTTTTTTATACCAATTTATTCTCAAACCTTTATTATTGTTACAATCTCCATCGTATGTGATTTATTTGATTAAAAATCGATTAAACCCCAATCAAAAATATCGTCGACAATTCATGGTGATGTGTGTTTATTGGATGTTGATTGTCGCTGTATGCTGTTATGCCCATGTGATGAATTTGTTGATTCTTTTATGGTTTGTGCCCTTAATGACAACCTCGGCGGTGTTTGGATGGTTTAATGAGTTGTCTGAACATTATCCACTATCGCCTGAAAAAAAGTTGGATCTGGAGCTTTCGCGCAATCGATTCAGTCATTGGTTTGAGCATTTTTTATTCAACACCCACAATGAGCATTTTCATTTGATTCATCATTTGTATCCAACGATCCCATTTTGGAACCTGTCAAAAGCGCATTCCATTTTATTGGAAGATGAAACCTATCGTGCACGCAATGAAACCGCTGGGGGTATTTTTTGGTCCAACAATAAAAATCCTTCTCTGATGCGTTTGCTCCTAGCACGCTTGCCGCTACGATCGTCTGAAGAACCACTTCATGAATAAAGGTGCGTTGTTTGCGCTTGGTGCGGCTTTTTTAAATGCCACCGTGGGCGTCTTGAGCTTGGCAAGTTTTGCCACTGGAATGGGTGCCATTAATGTTGCTTTTTATAAATGTTTGGCCTCGTTTTTGGTTTTGTCGTGTTTGGTTGTCCTGCATCAATCGCATTGGAATGGTGTGAAGACATTAAAAAAACACCGAGGCAGTCT